>CBIMJO010001318.1:0-3494 GCA_966244135.1 uncultured Actinocrispum sp.
GGCAATGTCTTTCCAGCCGAGTATGTACGGATCCACGACCTGGCGCGCGCTGGCGAATGGGATGCGGCGGCGGCGCTGCAAGAGCGGCTGCTGATGTGCTTCTTTGAGCTGATCACCCAGGGCGACTCCGGCACGCCCGACCAGCAGATCACGGCCATGAAAGAGGTCGCGCGCACGATCAACGCGGACGCGGCGGCCGACTGGTTGTTCCTGTTCCCGAACATCGTGGCGGCCAAGAAGAAGGTCACCGGGCTGACCCAGAACCAGGTGTCCGAGTCGTTCGACCTGACCGGGCTGGGGCGTGCGTGATGGCGCTGCGCATCCTCCGCCGGACCGCGATCTTCGTCGTCAGCGTGGCGGTGGCGTCGGTCGCCGTGTTCCTGTTCATGGCCGTGCTGCCCGGCGATCCGGCCCAGGTGGCGCTGGGCGTCAACGCGACGCCGGAGCTTCTGGCCCAGACCAGGCACGAGTTCGGCATCGACCGTCCACTCACGACTCAGTACCTGGACTGGATCCGCGGCGTGGTCACCGGTGACTTCGGTCGCTCGTACGTGACCCGAGACCTGATCGGCCCGCAACTCGTTGACCGGCTTGGCGTGACGCTATGGCTGGTCGGTGCCGGGATGGTGGTCGCGCTGATCGTCGCGATCCCGCTTGGGTCGTTCGCGGCGGTACGGCACCGCAAGGCCAGCGGTGCCCTGGTCTCCGGACTGTCCCAGCTGGGCGTCGCCATTCCCGCGTTCCTGGCTGGAATCCTGCTCGTTCAGCTCTTCGCCGTGCAGTGGAAGCTGTTGCCGTCCGGTGGCTGGACCCCGCCGAACCAGAACTTCGGCGAGTTCGTCCGTGGCCTGATCCTGCCCGCGCTGTCACTGGGCCTGGTGCAAGGCGCTGTCCTGACCAGGTACGTGCGTTCGGCGGTGCTGGACACGTTGAATGAGGACTATTTGCGCACCGCACGAGCGAAAGGCCTCAGACCAGGCCAGGCGCTGCGGCGCCACGGCCTGCGGAATGCTGCTGTGCCAGTGGTTACCGTGCTGGGGCTGCAGCTGACGACATTGCTCATTGGTGCGGTAGTTGTCGAGCGCGTGTTCGTGTTGCCCGGCCTGGGAAGCATGCTGCTGGACTCGGTCGCGGCCCGTGATCTGCTGACAGTGCAGGGGATCGTGCTCGTCCTGGTGGTGGCGGCGTTGCTGGTCAACTTCGTGGTGGACCTGCTGTACACGGTGATCGACCCACGGTTGCGGAGGTCCTGATGGTCACCACCGAGACCCGCCGCCGCACCCCAGCCCTTGTCGTGGGCACGATCCTGGTCGTGCTGGTGGTACTCGCCGCGCTCGTGTCGTTCCTGTGGACGCCGCACGATGCCCTGCGTGTCGATGCCTCGATCCGGCTGATGGGCCCGTCCGGCGACTACCTGCTGGGGACCGACAAGTTCGGCCGGGACATGCTCAGCCAGATCATGGTCGGCGCCCGGACCACGCTCTACGTCGGCATCGTCGCGGTCGGCGTGGCGGCGCTGATCGGGACTCCGCTGGGGATCCTGGCCGGGATGACCCGCTGGCTCGGCGAGTTCATCATGCGGGTCAACGACTTGGTGCTCGCGTTCCCCGCGCTGCTGCTGGCGATCATGTTCGGCGCGGTGTTCGGGGCGAGCACGCTGACGGCGATGGTCGCGATCGGCATCGCGACCGTGCCGTCGTTCGCGCGCATCGCCAGATCCGGGACCCTGCAGGTGATGAGCACCGAGTACGTGCTCGCCGCCCGCGCGGCCGGCCGCCGGGGCCTGCGGATCGCGGTCCGGCACGTGTTGCCGAACATCTCCGGGCTGCTGATCGTCCAGGCTTCGGTGTCCTTCGCGATCGCCGTGCTGTCCGAGGCGGCCTTGTCGTTCCTCGGGTTCGGCACGCGGCCACCGACGCCGTCGTGGGGCCGGATGCTCCAGGAGTCACAGGAACTGCTTGCTGTGCAACCAAGGCTGGCGCTCGTGCCGGGTGTCGCCATCGCGATCGCCGTGCTGGGCTTCAACCTGCTCGGCGACGGGCTGCGCGACCGGCTCGACCCGAAACTGGCAGGCCGCCGATGACCGTGCTGACGGTGGAGAACCTGGGAGTGTCTGTTGGGGACACTCATCTGGTCGATCATGTGTCCTTCGAGATCGGCCAGGGGGAGCGGGTCGGGCTGATCGGCGAGTCCGGCTCGGGCAAGACGCTCACCGCGGCGGCCGTGATGGGCCTGCTGTCGGACGAGCTGACCGCGACGGGCTCGGTTCTGTTCGGCGACAAGGAGATCCTGGGCGCGCGCGAACGCGAGCTGGCCCGGTTGCGCGGCCGGGACATGGCGATGGTGTTCCAGGAGCCGATGACCGCGCTCAACCCGTCGATGCAGGTCGGCAAGCAGGTCGCCGAGGTCATGCTGATCCACCGGACCCAGCGCGACCGGCGCTCGGCCCGGGCCGCGGCGGTCGAACTACTTGACCTGGTCAGGCTTCCGGAACCGCGCCGGGCCGCGAAGGCCTACCCGCACCAGCTCTCCGGCGGTCAGCGGCAGCGGGTGATGCTCGCGATGGCCCTGGCGAACAACCCCTCGCTGCTCATCTGCGACGAACCCACGACCGCCTTGGATGTCACAGTCCAGAAGCAGATCCTGGAGCTGATCATCGCCGGGACGAGGGAGTCGGCGTTGCTGTTCATCACGCACGACCTGGCCGTGGTCGCGTCGGTGTGCGACCGCGTGCTCGTCATGTACGAAGGGCGGATCGTCGAAGGCGGCCTCGTCCAGGACGTGTTCACCGCGCCCCGACACCGCTACACCCAGCAGTTGCTGACGTTCTCGGAACTGGGGACGCCATGATCGAGGTCAACAACCTGCACCGGACCTACCGCCGCAACGTCCAGGCCCTGAAAGGCGTGACGTTCACGGTGAACGCCGGCCAGCGGTTCGGGATCGTCGGCGAGTCCGGCTCCGGCAAGTCCACATTGGTCCGGTTGCTGGCCGCGCTGGACCGCCCGACCGGCGGCCTGATCCGGTTCCGCGGCACCAGGGTCGACACCTTGCCCGAGCGGAAACTCAAGTTCCTGCGCAACGACCTGCAGATCGTGTTCCAGGACCCGATGGGCTCACTGGACCCGCGGATGCGCGTCAAGGACATCATCTGCGAGCCGCTGGACCGCAACTTCGACCGCGGCGAACGGCTTCGCGAGCTGCTGGACGCCGTTGGCCTGCCACAGAACGCGGCCACGCGCTACCCGCACCAGTTCTCCGGCGGTCAACGGCAACGGATCTCGATCGCGCGCGCTTTGGCGCCCTATCCCAAGGTCCTGGTCGCGGACGAGCCGGTGAGCGCGCTGGATGTGTCGGTCCGGGCGCAGATCCTCAACCTGCTGGACGAACTCGTCGAGCGGTATGACCTCACGCTCGTCTTCGTCTCGCACGACCTCGCGGTGGTCCGGCACGTGTGCGACACGGTGGCCGTGATGCGGCACGGGCAGATCGTC
>CBIMJO010001319.1:0-3493 GCA_966244135.1 uncultured Actinocrispum sp.
GGTAGGGCCGGGTCTCGGTGCAGTAGAACCGGAACGTCTTCCCGGCCGCCTGTGCCGCCTCCACGAGCCCGACGAGGTAGAGATCCGCCCAGCAGTGGGTGAGCAGACAGGCGTTGTCCGGCAACAACTTCGCCGCGTGCTCGCCCAGTGAGCGACTACGTGACCGGTATTCCTCATCGCCCGCGTGAGCACCGGCCAGCGCCGAACGGACCGGATCATCGGAGTCCACAGTGGACAAGACGATCCGGACGGCCTCGCGCAGGCCGTTGTTGGTGGGCCGGGTCGCGACGATCCGCTCCCCCATGCCCACGATGTGCGCCATCGGGTCGGGCAGGTCCACCGCCTCGCGGGCGGCGAGCACCATGGCCCACAGCGCCGCGAAGTAGGGCCCGGAGGACTGGGTGACCATGTCCTCGATGGCTTTCGCGACGTCCTCGGCCGTGGCGCAGTGCACCCATTCCCGGCGCGCGGGGAACACCCGGCGGTCGAGGATGTGCACGCCGTCGTCGGCCAGGCGCACGCTGTCGGCCAGGGTGGGCATCAGCCGGCCCTCGTCCCGGCCGGGCTGCGCAGCGTCAGGTACGCCGGGGTGGGCGGGATCTCGCCGGCCGGGGCCTCGAAGACGACCTCGTCGCCGTCGCGGAAGACTTCCTTGAACCCGCCCATCCGGTAGGTCACGTACATCATCCGGTTGCGGTCGTTGGTCACGAAGTCCGCCTGCAGCCGCGCCCCAGCCCCGGCCGCGAGCCGCTGGATCTCGTTGAGCAGCACGGTTCCCACGCCGCGGGACATCACCCGGCACGACATCAGCAGCAGCTTGACCCGCCACGCCTCATCACCCAGCTCGACCAGGGCGAGGCCGATCTTGCCATACGAGCCGTACCGGTCGGTCAGGTCGGCGAGCAGCAACAGGTGGTCGTCAGAGCGTTGCAGTTGTTCCAGCTCGGCATACGAATACGTGCGGCCGGTGGTGTTGAGCTGGTGGGTGCGGACGGTCAGTTCCTCGGCGCGCTTGAGGTCCTCAGTGGTGGCGGACGCGACGGTGAACACCATGTCCAAAGTGGACAGAAACTCCTCGGACGTGCCGCCGAACTCCTCCTCGGCCTGGTCACGTTCGATGCTCGCCTGGTACATGTGCCTGCGCTGGCGCGACTCCTCGGTCACGAACGCGGGCTGGAACGCGGGCAGCGACGGCAGATCCGCGACCTCGGTGGCGTCGAAGACACGGACCGCGGGGAACCGGGAGGCAACCTCCTCGCGTTCGAACGGCTGGTCGTCGACGAACGCGAACGCGTCCGGGTTGAGGTTGAGCCGTTTCGTGATGGCCGCGACCGACTCTGCCTTCGATCCCCAGTGGATCTGCGGGTACAGGAACAGCTCCGCGATGCCCAGCTCCTCGAGCTTGGCCCGTGCCGCCGCGGAGTCGTTGCGGCTGGCGATGGAGTGCAGGACCCCGCGGCCGTCCAGCGTGCGCAGCACCTCCAGCACCTCGGGGCGCGGGCGCACCTCGATGTCCTCTAGCAGCACGCCGTCCCAGACCGTGTTGTCGAGGTCCCAGATCACGCACTTGACCGGCTTGGTCTCAGCAATCCCAGCCACAGCTCACTTCCCTACCGACATAAGTGTCTCAGGCAGGTCCGCCACCCGGTGGCGGTCCTGGCGGACCAGGTCGGCGATGACGACCTGCTGGATCTGGGTGCTGCCCTCGATGATCTCCATGACCTTGGCGTCCCGGAGGTACCGGGCGGCCGGGTGACCGTCGAAACAGCCTGCGGCGCCATGGATCTGCACCGTCTCGCGGGCGGCCCGGTTGGCGGCGGTGGACGCGAAGTACTTGGCCATCCAGGTCGCCATCGGTGCGGCGAGGTCATTGGTCTCCCGCAACGCACCGGCTTGGCGGCACAGCAACCGTGCCGCCGCCACCTCAGTGGCCATGTCGGTGAGCAACCGGCGGATCAGCTGGTGGTCCTTGATCAGCGAACCGCCCTGCTCCCGGCGTCCGGTGTGCTCCAACGACAGGTCGAGGCAGGCTTGCGCGATGCCGACACACCCCGAGGCGACACTGTAGCGGCCGAACTCCAGCGCGCTGGCCGCAACCGTCATGAACCCGCGGTCCACCGGCCCGAGCACGGCATCGGCCCCGACGCGGCAGCCCTCCAGGCGCACTTCGCCCATCAGGCCGCCGCGGGTGCCGAGCACGCCGTCGATCGGGTCCACGCACAGGCCCGGAGTGTCCCGCGGAACAAGGAAAGCCGTGATCCCACCCAGAGTCCGGGCGAACACCAGCAGCACGTCGGCGATCAGGGCCATGCTGATCCAGCGCTTGGTCCCGGTCAGCACGTACCCGTCAGTCACCGGTGAGGCCAGCGTCTCCAGCGCGCTGGGGTTGCTGCCCGCGTTCTGCTCGCTCAACGCCAACACCCCGAGAATCTCGCCGCGGGCCAGCCGGGGCAGCAGATCCGCGCGTTGCGCAGGCGTGCCCCAGCGTTCGACCGCACCGGAGACCATCCCGTGCACTGTCAGCAAAGTGCGGACCGACGAGCAGCCCCGGGCCACTTCCTCGTGCAGGATGCCGATGCGCACGGCGTCGAACCCGCCGCCACCGTGCTCGACGGACACGCCCGCACCCAGGAATCCCTCTTCTGCCAAGGCTTTCACCACGTCGGCGGGCACGGCCCCGTCCTGGTCGATGCCGGCGGCGCGAGGTGCGACGACCCGTTCGACGAACTCGCGGAACCGGGCCGTGTCCGCACACCTGCCGGGCGGGCCCAGCAGCTCAGCCGGCATGGCGCTCGACCAGCCCGGCGATCGAGTTGACGCTGCGGAAGTTGTCCCGCTCCAGGTCGTCGTTGCCGACCTGGATGGCGAACTCCTGCTCCACGAACAGGACCAGCTGCATGGCGAACAGCGAGTTCACCAGGCCGGCCTCGAAGATGTCCTCGTCGTCGGTCAGGTCGCCGGGCAGGCGGGTACCGAGGAAGGACCGGATCCGCGTCTTGGTGTCCAACATGTCTGGCTCCTTCAGGCCGTCAGTGCGTAGTCGTGGAAGCCCTTGCCGCTCTTGCGGCCCAGCAGGCCGGCGGCGACCATGGTGCGCAGCAGCGGGCAGGGCCGGTACTTCGAGTCGCCGAAGCGCTCGTGCAGCACTTCGAGGCTGTGCAGGATGGTGTCGACGCCGATCAGGTCGGCGGTGGCCAGCGGGCCCATCTCGTGCCCGAAGCAGCCCTTGAACAGCTCGTCGATCGCCTCGGCGGACGCGATGCCCTCCGCGCGGCAGAACACGGCCTCGTTGATGGTCAGCATCAGCACCCGGTTGGACACGAACCCCGGGGAGTCGTTGACCCGGATGGACTTCTTGCCCATCGAGGCGAGCACGGACGTGACCGTGTCGATGGTGGCCTCGGTGGTGTGCCAGCCGGGGATCATCTCGACGACCGGCTTGAGCGGTACCGGGTTCATGAAGTGCACGCCGAGGACCTGCTGCGGGCGGGTC
>CBIMJO010001320.1:0-3489 GCA_966244135.1 uncultured Actinocrispum sp.
CGTCGAGAAGACCGTCGCCGATGCTGTCGTCCTCGTACTGCCCGAGGCGGATGCCGTAAATCCGGCAGCCGCGCCACGACATGTCAGGCAGGTCCAGGCTGTTCCAGATCGCCTTCACAGACATGCCGCCTGTATGGAACCGTCCCGCCGGAGTTTCACCGGCGGGACGGGCGCCTTCTCCGGGAACGTACGTCCGGGTATCGCTGCAGGGTCAGCAGGCCCGGACGCCACGGCAGGTTGTTGTAGTCGCCGCCGGCGTTGGGGTCCTTGCCCTGGTACAGCAACTGCAGGTTGCACGGGTCGACGGTCTTGGTCTGGTCCGGATTGTTGCGGACCAGGTCACCGTGGCTGATGTCGTTGGTCCAGGTCGCCCCGCTGTTGGCCTTGCCCGCGAACGGGTTGCTCTCGGTCGCGGCCTGCGGGGTCCACGAGCCGCTCAGGCTGGTGGCGGTGAACGACCGGAAGTAGCGGCCGTTCGCGCCCATCGCCTCGACGATCATCAGGTACTGGTTCTGCCCGGCGACCTTGTACACCTGCGGCGCTTCGAACAGGTTGGCCGTGGTGTCGCTCATGACGGTGGTGTAGCTGGTGCCGAAGCTGCCGGGGAAGTTGCCGATCGGCATGCTGGCCCGGTAGATCTTGCCGTTGTCGCCGGCGAAGAACAGGTACATGTTCGTGCCGTCACCGATGAGTGTCTGGTCGATGGGCCCCGTGCCAGAGCCGGAGATGCTGCCGGTGAAGAGAGTCTGCGGCGACGACCATCCATTCGCGTTGGTGGGGTCGCTCGACGTCCGGTAGCTGAACGCGGTCGGCCCCCACTGGTAGGCGAGCACCCAGATGTTCTTCGGGGCGAAGTAGAACAGCGTGGGTGCGACGGTGCCGGAGTTCATCCCGTTCTGGCCGGCCGAGGCCATGTCGGACCAGTTCGTGAAGGTGCTGAAGTTCATCGAGCCCCAGCTTGTCCGCGTGTCGTGCGTCGTCGCGTAGACCAGGTGCTTGCCGTTGTAGACGACATGGGTGAAGTCCTTGAGCGAGACCCAGCCCGACTTCGGGTTCGCCAGCGAGCCCGTCGACGACCAGCGGTACGTCGACGGGAGAGAGCACGTGCCGGGAGGCTGGGTGTCGCCCAGCCGGACGAGTTGCCACTGCTGGCTGGATCCGTTCCGGTCGCTGTTCTGGACGACGGCCGCTCCGTCCGCGGTCGACGCGCCCGTCACCTCTGCGGCTTTGCCGCTGTTGCGGTTGATCAGCCTGATGTAGCCGCTGTCGGAGTCGGTCAAGCTGAATTGCTGGTTGGTTCCGTTGAGGTCCGTCCACTGCTGGACTTTCGCGCCGTCGGCGGTCGACCGCTTGTCGACGTCGAGGATCTTGCTGGAGTTTTTCGACTTCAGCCGGTAGTAGCCGTCGCCGGAGTCCACGAACTGCCACTGCTGGTTGGCTCCGTCGTGGCGAGACCACTGTTGGACCACCGCTCCGTCGGCGGTGGAATTGCCGGAGACGTCCAACGCCTTGCCGCTGTTGCGGTTGACCAGCACATACCACGCACTCGTGTCGACGGTCGCGGCCGACGCCACGCCGACATTGGGCGCGACCGCCGCGGTGGCCGTGAGCAGAGTGATCAGCACGCGTGCCCAATGGCTGCGCCGGACACGATCCGTACGATGGGGTGTCGCCTGGGTTGGCCCGGTCGGCGGGGCCTGGCCCATCGACCTCATGGTGATTCTCCGTCAGTGTCAGGGCCCCACGCGGCCCGGGATGCGTGGCAGGGAGGCCCGATCCCCCTGCTCCCGGGTTGCTCGCGACGGGAGCGCGGGATCTGATCAGCAGGGTGCGTTGCTTTGGCTGGGCGAGTGGGCGTGCTTGTCGTGCCGCTACCCGGTGCGGACGAGTTGCCACTGCCCGTTGGACCCGTTGCAGTCGCCGTACTGGACGGCGGCTGGTCCGTCCGGACTCGCGACCGCTACGGCTTTACCGCTGCTGCGGTTGACCAGCGCGTACGCGGTGGTGGCCACGAGGGCGATCGCGGGGACGGCGACCGATCCGATGCGCCGGCCACGTCATTGGCGGGTCTGCTCAGACCCGTCGTTGGATCTCATAGCAGCTCCTTGTCGAGGTCAAAGCGGTGACCAGCACTACAGTGTTAGCGCTAACACTCATGCCGTCAGAACGCGTTCGTGCCAATAGGGACATTTGGCGGGAACGGTGCGCATCGCCGCTTCGTGAGGTTGCCAGATCGTGTCCGAACCTTCAAGGGGCGACTGTGAATCGGCCTTATTTTCTGAAACTAACGACGAACGCCGGCCGGGGAGGTTCATCAGCCGTTCCGCACAATGCTTTTCGAGTCGGGCCGGAAGGCATTGTCGACGCGACGGAACCGGACCGGCCGGGCGCAGTACGCGCGCATGGCGTCGGCTCTCGGTGAGCGCGAGCCCGACCGCTGCCGGGTCTCGCGCACGGGAGCCAGTTCCGAAGGTGCGGTTGGCACACGCGGCATCGCATGATCCACGCCATGCCGAGCAGAAGCGACTCGCTTGAGAGTCAGTCGCGCTGGGCTGGCCAGATCCGCGGGGACCGGCCGGTCGAGCGTCCGGTCAGCTCGATCCGCGTTGGATCGAGCCGCAGCAGCGTGTGGCCGCCTTTCACGGACTGGATCGGGTCATACCCAACGGCGAGCCCACGTCCCGCTGCAACACTGCCATCACAAAGACCAGCAGCTGACCGATACCGAGATGCGGATGCCCGGTATCGGTCGGCTGCTCGGATCAGCGTCCGGCCGGCAGCGCCACCACGATCACTCCGGAGCCCTGAATACCAGCCACCGGCTGCCCGGAACCTTCGATACCGGCCACAACCATCACGGCCCCCAGGCTCAGTGCACACACCACCGCCGCAATGAACAGGCGCACGTTCGTCATCCGTATCTCCCCTCATCCGTCGACCACTGCATTCTCGCGGCCATCGACCCAGCAGGTAACCACCGACCGGCTTACTCCCCGGCGCAGTCACAACTTCTCGTGCTGCCCGCGAGATACCGCGCCGGATCGTCGACGAGCCCAGCCACGCCTGGCTCAAACTTCAGGCCGACCTGCATCCACACCCGTGAGCACCACGCCGCCCGTGGCTGACAGACGCCGGATGTAGTCCGCGGCGGCCAGCGCGGCGACGAGGAGGTAGGGCCCGAGCAGCAGGGTTGCGCAGAGCAGGGCGTACCAGAACTGGATGTCGAGCAGGCCCGCGGTCATGTGGTGGGCGGCCCAGGTCAGGACCGTAGCGATCACCGGGAGCACGAAGACGACGAACCAGCCGAGGACGCCGGCCAGCCCGGCGAGCCACAACCAGCGGAACCAGGTGCCCACCCGGCGGTCGGCGGCGGAAGCCTGGGACAACTCCTCGGCTTGCTGCGGCGTCAGCCGCCGGAATGCCTTGCGGAGCATGAGTGTCTTGACGCGCCATAGATTGTGGCAGCCGAGCAGGTTCACCAGTATGGCG
>CBIMJO010001321.1:0-3483 GCA_966244135.1 uncultured Actinocrispum sp.
CCTTGACGTCGAGCGGGGCGATTTTACCGGTCTGGTCGCGCTCGCCCGGTCCGGCTACGACGAAAGGCGGGATGGACGGGAGCCATCACGGTGTTGCAGGATGAGGCCGCCGAAGAGGCCTAACTGGGGGGTATCAATGCGGCGATCGACGCCGTCTGCCGTCAGACGCATCTCGCTTGGAGCAGCCGCCACCGTGGCGGCGGGCCTGGTCTCCGTGGGGGTGGCGCAGGCGATCTCGGGCGGGACGACCGTGCCGGCGGGCACCTATCCGTTCCTCGCGAGGATCAATCTGGACAGCAAGGCGTGCTCCGGGGTGCTGGTCGACCCGTCCTGGGTGCTGACCTCGGCACAGTGCCTCTCACCTGGGGAATCAGGGGCGCCGGAGCTGGCCGCCACGGTCGCGGTGGGCGACGTGAACGTGGGCAGCGGCGCCGGGCATGTCACCAAGGTCACAAAGGTCGTCCGGCGGACCGACCGGGGCGTGGTCCTGGCCAAGCTGGAGAACGCCGCCACCGGCGTGCAACAGATCGCGCTCAGCGGCACCGCGCCGGCCGTCGGGGAGACCCTGCGGGTGGCCGGGTTCGGCCGGACCAAGACCGACTGGGTGCCCAACCGGCCGCAGGTCGCGCCATTCACGGTGGGGTCGGTCACCGGCTCCGCGGTGGCCGTGACCTCGGCCGATGGCGTCGACACCTGCAAGGGCGACGCCGGTGGCCCGGCGTTCCGCGAGGTCAACGGCCAGGCTCAGCTGGTCGCGTTGAACGACCGCTCCTGGCAGCACGGCTGCCTCGACAACAGCGCCGAGACCCGCCAGGGCAGCACTGAGGTCCGCGTGGACGACCTCGTCGACTGGGTGCGCAAGCAGCTCGTGCCGAACGAGGCGGTGTGCCCCGGCGGCGCGGTGATCTGGACCGCCCGGACGGACGGCGGGCTTTTCCGTTACGTGCACCACACTCCGCTCGACGCGGGCCTGAGCTGGACCACCCCGGCCAGCGCGGTCGGGTCCGGCTGGCGCGGCCGGATGCTCGCCGGCACCGGCGGTGTGGTCTGGGACTTCCACCGCAACAACGGTTCCGGCGACCCGTACCCGGACGGCGCGCTCAAGCGCTGGGTGTGGAACGGCAGCAGCTGGTCCGGCGGCCAGCAGGTCGGCAGCGGCTGGAGCCGTTACCTGACGGCGGAGTACAAGAACCGGATCACGATCGACGAGAAGGGCCGCATCTTCGCCATCAACGACACCGGCGAGCTGCGGGTGTACATCTGGAACGACGTCACCGGCGCGTGGGTGAACGGCGTCGGTGAGGTGCTGGACACCGGCTGGGGCAAGTTCGACTCGATCACCGCCGCGGGCGACGGCGTGCTGTATGCGCGGCAGCCCAACGGAAACCTGTACCGGTTCAAGTACGACTTCGGTGCCAAGGCCTGGACGCAGCGCAACAAGCCGACCGGTGTCGGCTGGCAGATGTTCTCGGAGATCTTCTCGCCGGGCGCGGACATCCTCTACGGCCGCGGTTCGTCGGGCGCCAACCCGTGGAACGGCTCACAGGGCCCGATCCTGCGCTGGTACCGGCACTTCGACAACACCGACACCTGGGCCCCGGCGGGCCCGGACGGCAGCGGCAAGGCCGTGGGGTCGGGCTGGAACACCGAGATCCACGTCTCGGCGCAGCCGAACTCCTGCACGCTCGTGCCGTAGCGCTGCATAGGCGTCGCGATCTGGCCGGTCCTGGAACCGGCCGGATCGCGTCTGTGTGTTCACTTTTCCGTTCCTCATGGGGGCTATGTATGTCCACAAAGCTCAGATCGGCGACGCTGTTCGCCGTGCTCACCACCGCGACGCTGGTCGCGGGCACCTCCGCCGAGGCGATCACCGGGGGCACCCCGGCCGCCGACGGCGCGTACACCTTCCTGGCCAAAGTGGACGTTGGCACCGTCCGCAGCTGCAGCGGTGCCTTGGTCGACCCGAACTGGGTGCTGACCGCCAAGTCATGCTTCCCGGAGAACCCGCAGGGCGGCGCGCCCGCGGTCGCCACGACGGCGACGATCGGCCGTGCGGTCAAGGTCGTGAACCTGGTCCCGCAGGCCGACCGGAACCTGGTGCTGGCCCGGTTGGAGACTCCGGTCACCGACGTCCAGCCGGTGGCCCTGGGCACCACCGCACCGGCCGCCGGGGACTCCGTGCGGATCGCCGGGTTCGGCCGTACCACAACGGAATGGGTGCCTTCGAAGCCGCACACCGCCGTGACTTCGGTCACCTCGGTCGCCGCCACGACGCTGGGCCTGCAGTCCCAGTCCGGTGGCGTGACCACCTGCAAGGGCGACTCCGGTGGGCCCGCTCTGCGTGAGGTCAACGGTTCGGTCTCCTTGGTGGGCGTGCACTCCGCGTCCTGGATGAAGGGCTGCTTCGGCGAGACCGAGACCCGCGACGGTGCCACCGAGTCCCGTGTGGACAACATCGTCTCGTCGCTGCAGAGCCAGATGCTCGGGCTGACCGCCAAGGCCGCCCCGCAGCACGCGATCAACCTGTCCTGGTTGCCGCTGTCCTCCTTGAACAGCGCCTCCTACAAGGTCTACGGCTCGCAGACGCCCGAGGTTCCGCTGACTCAGGCGGCCTTGCTCGGCACAGTGACCACACCGTCGTTCATCCACACTGCACTCCCGGCGCAGCAGACCTGGTACTACCGCGTGGTTCCGGTCAGCTCCACCGGCCAGGACCAGCCCGCCTCGGGCACCGCCACCGCGAAGACCGCCCTGCCGATGGTGACGGACTTCAACGGTGACAAGAAGGGCGACGTCGCCGCGATCTACGACTACGGCAACGGCGACACCGCCCTGTGGACCTCCACCGGAACTCCGGAGAACGCCTTCGGCGTACACCAGGACTGGCGCAGCGGCCCGGGCAACTGGGACGCGAACTCGTCGAAGTTCGTCAGCGGCGACTTCAACGGCGACGGCCGGACCGACATCGCCGGGTTCTACTACTACGGTGGCGGTTTCACCCGGATCTTCACCTGGACCGCCAAGGCCGAAGGCGGTTTCGCCACCGCTTCCGTCTGGGACAGCGGCCCCGGCAACTGGGAGAACGACCGGGCGAAGTTCATCTCCGGTGACTTCAACGGCGACGGCCTCACGGACATCGGCGCGTTCTACGACTACAGCAACGCACGCACCGGCCTCTGGGTGTTCCAGTCCAAAGGCGACGGTACGTTCAACCTCTCGATGAAGTGGGACAGCGGCAACGGAAACTGGGAAGCCTGGCGCTCCCGGTTCGTGACCGGCGACTTCAACGGCGACGGCCGCGATGACATCAACGCCTTCTACAACTACGGCGGCGGCCTCACCCGGATCTTCTACTGGAACGGCAACGCCGACGGCAGCTTCGCCGGGGGCCTGCGATGGGACAGCGGTGCGGGCAACTGGGAGAACAACAGCGCCAAGCCCGTCACGGGCGACTTCAACAACGACGGCCGCACGGACATCGGC
>CBIMJO010001322.1:0-3480 GCA_966244135.1 uncultured Actinocrispum sp.
TGGGGTGCACGATCGCGATCATCCGGTGCCCCATGGCCTGCAGGCTGCGGCTGAGCCTGACTTCACCGCAACCGATGTCGAGGGTGAGCCGACCGGGTCCGGGAACGAGCTTGACGAACGCGGGCCAGTGGAAGTCGCGGAAGTAGGGGTCGTGCTCCGGCGTCCTGGCCCACGCGACCCACTCGTCCGCGTGCGAATTCCAGCTGTCCAACAGAGCCATACCACCTACTATCCCAACAATGCGCGTGTTCCTGCAGACCCCACGGCTGATCCTGCGCGAGTTCGAGCCGGCGGATGTGGACCGCCTGGTGTCGTTGGACAGCGACCCTGCGGTGATGCGCTACCTCACCGGCGGCAAGCCAACTCCTCGCGCGACCATCGAGCGGAACCTGTACACCCCAGGTCGTTGGGCAGCTGTGACTCACGAAGGCTCGTTTCTGGGTTGGTTCTCGCTGCGACCCGCTGCTGTTGACGAGGCCGAGCTGGGGTACCGGCTCGTGTCTCGTTGCTGGGGACAGGGATATGCCACCGAAGGCGCTCAGACGTTGGTCCACAAAGGACTCGCCGATGGCCTGCGGCGGATCTTCGCGCAAACGATGGCGGTCAACCTCGCATCGCGCCGGGTGATGGAGAAGGCTGGGCTGCGCTACGTCCGGACGTTCCACCTGGACTGGGACGACCCGATCGAGGGTTTCGAGCTCGGCGAGGTGGAGTACGAGGTGCTCAGCCGTTCTTAGCGCGGAAGACGCGGACCTTGTTGCGGTTGCCGCAGCGTTCCATCGAGCACCAGCGGCGGTTGTTCGACCTCGAGGTGTCCAGGAACAGGAGCTTGCAGTCCTCCGCGGAGCATTCGTGCACGCGTTCGCCGTCGACGGCGACGAGGTGGATGGCCTCGTCGGCGAACAGGCCGAGAACCTGGCGGCCGGTGATCGGCGTGGCCCAGGTGAGCCGGCCGTCGGCGCCGATCTGCGGGATGGGCATGGCTCCGGCCGCCGCGTTGAGGACATCCACGTTCCTGACCGGCTCACCGTGGGCCAGCGCGGGCGCGACCTCGTGCATGGCGTCGCGGAGATCCTTGACGGCGGCCAGTTCCCTGGGCGTGATCCGGAAGTCCTCTTCGGACACCGGCACGGTGACGGCCATCCGCGACTCGGCCAGCCACCCGGCGAGGTCCTTGGGCGTGTTCAGGTCCTCCCACAGCCGGCCGTAGGGTGTGGGACCGCCCGTGAGCAGCAGTTCCAGCACCAGGCTGCCGGGGTCGAACCGGTAGCGCTGGCCGTCCTTGCCGGTGAGCGTCCTTGTGCCCTTCGCCATGTAACCAGTATAGTCGGTGTCTCAACCGGCATAGGGGGTTACATGGTCACCGGTCAGACAAAGGACGTGGGCTTCAACATCGGCGTGTCGAAGACGATCGACGTGCCACTGCCCGAGGTCTGGGACTTCATGCTCAGCGACGAAGGCCTCCGCCTCTGGCTGGGTGAAGGCGCTCGCCTCGAACACAAAGAGCCATACGAGACCACAGATGGCACCGTCGGCGAAGTCCGCAGCCTCCACCCCCACAACCGCGTGCGCCTGACCTGGCGCCCCCGCGACTGGGACCACGACACCACGGTTCAGGTGACGGTGTCGACCAGCGGCCAGAAGACCGTCCTGCGCTTCCACCAGGAATGGCTCACCGACGCCACCGAACGCGAGCACCAACGCACCCACTGGAAAGCCGTAATGGCCAAAGTCATCGCCCACCTCACCGCCTGACCACCGCGCCCCACAAACCCCCGCCCTCCCAGGGCAGGGTTCCGTCAAAGTCGGGTTTGTGCTGGTGGGGTGGGGATTCCGAGTAGGTGTGGTGGTCGGGTCATGGCGCGGAGGGGCTTCGGCGAGGCGGAGGGCGCTGATGGCGAGGTTGCGCAGGGTGGACATGGTTCGGGGAGCGGTGCAGATGCGTACCCGGGAGTGGTCTTCGCGGTAAGTGACATCGCGGACCCAGTGCAGCCGGTTCTCACTGTGCCAGTGCTCGCGCAGCAGCGCGGCGATCTGGGCTGGCGTGGCGTGCTGTGGTGAGGTCTGAGACCTCGGCCGGGGCCCAGTTCAGGCTGTGCGGCAGGTGGTGCAGGTGGTGCAGCTGTTTCTTGGCGATGAACACGTAGTGTCCGCCGCGGTGTGTGCAGGGTGTCTGCGGTGATCACCACCCTCGGGTCAGGTCCGGGACTTGGTCGAGGACCTGGGGCGAACCAGGTGACCTCGCTGCCACCCTTGGGGCACGAGGTGCTGGCCGGTCACAATGCCAGTGTGGTGGGTGATTCCGGCCATCAGATGTACCCCGGGCGTCGCCGGTGAGGGCGAAGGTGCCGGGCACTGACTTGCCATCCAGCGCGACCGCGGGCCATAGCAGAGTGTCGGTTGTAGGTTGTCAACCTCCGTGCCGGTTGTGGGCCCAGGCGCTGACCACGGTGTCGAGCAGGTCCCCGTGCACCAGGCCCAGCACCCGGCGCAACGCGGCCTCGCTGGGCACAACGTACCGAGCGCGGCGCGGATCCCACCTTGCTCCCAGCACGCGCAGCGCCCACTGCGGCGCATCCATGGCCCATTCCCAGGGGTGTGAGTGGCGGATTGAGCGACTTACCAGGTGGGGAGGGGTTCGCGGGCGGTGCGCCAGGGGGTGGGGATGCCGTCGGTGCCGGTGAAGGCGGCGACGATTCCGCCGACGATGGCGCTGGTGGTGTCGATGTCGCCGCCGGCAGCGATGCAGGTGCGGATGGCGGCGGGGTAGTCGTTGAGGTGGGTTGCGGCGACCCAGAGGGTGAAGGGGATGGTGTCCTGCGCGAGCACCTGCGAGCCGTTGCCGAGGGTGTAGGCGGCTTCTTCGGCGGACTTGCCGAGGAGGGCGCGGGCCGTGATGGTCAGCTTCCGGGTTTTGCTGGGTGCCAGGTGGTCCAGGACCGCGGTGATGAAATCGCGGGGGGTGGGGTGGGTTTTGGTGCGGCGCGACTCGGTGGCGAGGCCCGCGGCGAGGGCGATGGCCACCGCACCGGCGATGCCTTCGGGGTGCATGTGGGTGACTTCGGCGGAAAGTGTTGCCTGGGCGATGATTTTGGTGGGATCGCCGGCGAAGTGCGCGCCGAGTGGGGCAACGCGCATGGCCGCGCCGTTGCCGCACGAGCCGGTGCCGTTGAAGGCGGCGCTCGAAACGTCGCGCCACAGCCTGCCCCGGCGGATCTGGCCCAACGTCACCACCGCGCCCGCGCCGTAGCCCCGGTACGGTTCGAACCGGGCGGCGAACGTCGTGGCGAGCCGATCCTGGTCTATCTCACCGTGATCACGCAGCTCCGCGACGAGGTTGCAGGCCATCTCGGTGTCATCGGTCCATTCCCACGGCCCGGGTGGCAGGGCTGAGAGCGAACGGCCGGGCATGAAGAACTGGGCGCCCAAGGCATCCCCGACAGACACTCCTTCCAACGAGTCGAACATGGTCACAGCGGC
>CBIMJO010001323.1:0-3479 GCA_966244135.1 uncultured Actinocrispum sp.
TAGTGCTCCATCTGCGGAACTGTTTCGATCACAGCTCGATCCCATCTCACCCTCACCGGCTACACCAGTCTCTGCGGTGGCGGCGGGGTGTCCGGGCGGGACATGAGATCGTGCGACTGCGAGCCGCGGTGGCGAGCGCGACCAACGTCCGCGCGGTGTCGTCCACTGCCCCGTCGAATGCCTGAATCGGCCACAGCCCGCGCAGCTGGATCCGGGACAGTTGTAGGTGACTGGTGTTTTAGATCGTGAAGGATCGGGGTGTGTCGATCGCCCGGCTTGCGTGATCAGCTGGGCAGGATGGTCGGGTGGCTTTGGGACGTACACCCCGCCAGACCGACCTGCTGCGCTCGACCGTGGACTACTGCCAGGACCGGGTCGCGCCCGAGTCGATTTACGCGATTTTGCATCGTGAGTGTTTCGCCCTGTTCCCGGACGAGGTGTTCGCCGATCTGTTCACCGACATCGGGCGCCGGTCGGTGCCGCCGATGATCGTGGCGGTAGTGATGGTGCTACAACGCATCGAGGGACTGTCAGACCGGGAAGCGGTCGACCGGTTCGCGTTCGATGCCCGCTGGAAGTACGCCGCTGGCGGCCTGGATTTCGACTACCCGGGGTTCGTGCACACCGTGCTGGTGGACATGCGCGCCCGGCTGGCCCGCTCCGCGCGGCCGGATCGGATCTTCCAGGTCGTGCTGGACGTGGCCGATCAGGCGGGGCTGATGGGGCGGCGGCGAGTGCTGGACTCCACTCCGATCTACGACGCGGTCGCCACGATGGACACCGTCACCCTGATCCGTTCTGCGATCCGGGGATTGCTCGCGGTCGCTGACACCGGTCTGGCCACCGCGCTGCGCGGCGTGATCACCAGTGGCGACGACTACGCCGGCGTCGGGAAACCGCAGATCGACTGGGACGACCAGGATGCCCGGCAGGCATTGATCGATTCCCGGGCCCGGGACGGGTTCGCGATGCTGGCGCTGCTGCAGGGCCAGGCGTTGGCCGAGTCGGTGGCTCAGGCCGCGCGCCTGTTGGCCACGGTGTTGGGGCAGGACCTGACCAACGACGGCGGCGTCCTGCGGATCGCCCGCAAGGTCGCCGCGGATCGGGTTATCTCGACGGTGGATCCTCAGGCCCGTCACGGCCACAAGACCAACGCCCGCGGTTGTGACGGCTACAAGGGGCATATCGCGATCGATCCGGACGCCGAGATCATCACCGCCACCGGGGTCACGCCCGGCAACAGCGGGGACGCGGACGTCGCCGAAGAGCTGCTGACCGACATCCTGCATTCCGAAGCCGAAGCCGAAGAGACCGCTGCGGTCTATGGGGATGCTGCCTACGGCGCGGGTAAACTGTTGGCACAACTGGGCAACATTGGTGTCCACAACGGACTGAAGGTGCAACCGCCGGCACGGGTGAAGGGACATTTCCCCAAAGACCGCTTCGACATCGACCTGGACACCCAGACCGTGACCTGTCCAGCGGGAATCACCACGACCATCCGTGCTCTGAAACACCAGCGTCACGCTGGGACCGCCGAGTTCGGTAGCGCCTGCGCCATCTGTCCGCTCGCCTCTGAGTGCACGACCGCCACCGCCGGACGCACGATCACCATCGGCCACTACGAAAGGCAGTTGGCCGCGGGCCGCGCCCGGCAGACCGACCCCGAATGGAAGGCCGGCTACCGGGCCACCCGCCCGAAAGTCGAGCGCAAGATCGGGCATCTGATGCGCCGACGTCACGGCGGACGTCGCGCTCGGGTCCGCGGGCTGGTGAAAGTGGCCGCCGACTTCGCGTTGCTGGCAGCGGCGGTCAACCTGGCTCGGCTTGGCCGGCTCGGGATCGCCTCCGTCAGGGGCGGATGGGCCGTCGCCACCGTCTGAGCACAGACGGTGGCGCCTCTCGCCCGATCACGATCAGGACCGGACACGGTTGGCCAATTGCCCGAATCCGCCAGCCGGCGGCCTCAAGACCCCATTCGACACCAGCCACCTAGGGCTGGTGTGCTGAGCGGGGATTGTCGGTCCGCTGCTCCGCGGCCACTGGTGAGTCCGACCGCATCACCAGGCTGGAATGGCGGATCTGTGTCGCCTGGTCAGTGAGGGATTGGACCCGCGCGGCCAGGCCGGCGTGCGTTGGCTTCAGGTGGGGGTGCGTGTCCGCCAGCGGAGGCAGCAGACTGGCCGGGTCGTCCTGAGCGAGGGCCTGACCGACCAGGTCGACGTGGTGTTGGGCGTGCTGGGACAGTCCTCGCACGGAGCTGACCTGCCCTGCTAGTTGCCGCAGGACTGCGGCGTTGTCACGGGCCCAGGCGGCGACCGCTCGGTCACCCGCGCGTTTGTCGCGCTGGGCGCGTACCCGTTCCTCGCCGGTCCGCTCGCCGGTGTCGGATGGCCGCAGGCGCAAGTAGCGACGTTCGGCGGCCTGGCGGCTGGTGACGCCGAGCGCGGGAGCCAGAGCAGCCCAGCTGACCTTCTGCTCACGGGCCGCGGTGATCAGCTCGGGCTCCCAGCCGGCCAGCTCCTCCCGCAACTCGCGCAGCACCGTGAGCGCCGCCACGAGGTCGCCGGGACTTCCCGCGTCCGCGCGGGTTCGGGCCAGCACGCCCTGGACCAGGGCGAGTGCCTCAACAGCGGTGTATCCGCCCACACCGTCGTTCAATGTGTCATCCTTTCGGCGACATGGGTACTTGTCATCGTTCCGATGACATGATAGATCTGTGGTGTGCGTCGACACCAGAGCCGACACGACAGGGAGGAAACGTCATGTTGATGCGCACCGACCCGTTCCGCGAGTTCGACCGGTTGACCCAGCAGGTCTTCAACAACGTCGCCGGAACCTGGTCGCGTCCCACCGCGATGCCGCTGGACGCCTACCGCGCCGGGGACGAGTTCGTCGTCGCCTTCGATCTGCCCGGCGTCGACCCCGACGCGATCGAGTTGAACATCGAGCGCAACGTGCTCACCGTCAAGGCCGAACGCCGGCCCACCGTGACCGACCAGTCGGTCGAGATGCAGGTGTCCGAACGTCCCCTCGGTGTGTTCTCCCGGCAGCTGTTCCTCGGTGACACCCTGGACACCAACCAGATCAGCGCCGATTACAACGCGGGCGTGCTGACGCTGCGGATCCCGATTGCCGAGCAGGCCAAGCCACGCAAGATCGAGATCAGCGCTGGGCAGCCCACCCGCAAGGAGATCAACGCCTGATCCGGCGCCGTGATCGCTAGGTGTCGGCTGCGCGGACAGACCCGCGGGAGGAGTTCCTCGCCCTGCTGCGCAGTCGACGCGATCGTGCGGGCGAACTGGCACCGGCCCAGGCTGCCACGACCGACCCAGCCGAGTCGGCCGTTCGGATGGTGGCCACGCCGACCGCCACACGACACCGCGGGTCGCGCCCCCCGGTCCGCCGACGCCACAACGGCGCTATGACACGGCGAGCCGTACTGGCAGCTTCGTTCGATGCTGGGTGGTCCCGACAGA
>CBIMJO010001324.1:0-3478 GCA_966244135.1 uncultured Actinocrispum sp.
CGGCTGACCCCAGCTAGGACCAAGGCCGCCCCGCAGTCCGTGACAACCGGAGCGACATCGGTGCCGCATGTCACCGTGGTATGCCTGGAGGAATGACGACCCCACGTGAACCGGGACTCCTCGGGCAGACCGTGGTCGTGATCGGCGGCAGCGCCGGCATCGGCCTTGAGACGGCCAGGCGCGCCCGTGCCGAAGGCGCCGATGTCGTGCTCACCGGCCGCGACCCCGAACGCCTCGAACGGGCCGCGCACGAGGTCGGCGCGCGCAGCACCGAGGCCTTCGACGCCACCGACTTCGACCACCTCCGCCGGTTCCTCACCGGCCTGCCCGGCCAGGTCGACCACATCCTGGTCACCGCCGGCCGGCCGTACTACGCGCCGCTCGCCGAGATCGACTTCGCCGAGGCCCGTCAGGTCACCGAGGGGCACCTGTGGCTGCCGCTCCAGCTCGCCCAGATCGCGCCCGGGGTGGTGCGGCCCGGTGGCTCGCTGCTGTTCATGAGCGGCACCGGCGCACGCCGCCCCACCGTCGGGCTCGCGCTCACCTCGGCGATGACCGCCGGGTCCCCGGCCCTCACCGCGGGGCTGGCCCTCGAACTCGCCCCGATCCGCGTGAACCTGATCGCCGCCGGGTTCGTCGACACTCCCCTGTCCGCGGAGCTGCTCGGCGACCAGCTCGACGCCCGCCGCGAGCAGCTGCGCGCCACCCTGCCCATCCGCCGCGTCGTCCAGCCCGCCGACGTCGCCGCGCTGGCCGGCCACCTCATGGCCAACACCGCCCTCACCGGAGCCACCGACGACATCGACGGCGGCCAGCAGCTCCTGCCCCGCTGACGGGTACCGGGATGACTCTCGCCATCCCGGTACCCGTGTCAGTTCGCCGGATCGGAGACGTACCAGACGGCGGTGACCTGGTTGAGATCGCTCGACCGCAGCACCAGGTGCGGTGGGGCGGCCGAGGTGATCGCGTCCTGGACCGCCCGGTCGACCGCCGATGGGTCCGGTTCGTGGTCGTAGGGCCAGATCAGCGGGCTCACGACCGGGGTGCCGGCCACTCGCCGCAGTTCGGCCCGGTGGGCGGCCGGGACCTCGGACAGGACGAACAGCCGGTCGTCCAGGTCGTCGGAACCCGGGTTCTCCGCGAACAGACGGAAGTGCCAGTACGTCTCGTCCTCGCCCAGGGTGGCGATCCCGCCGATCGGGCCGTCCAGCCAGTCCGTGACGACCACGATGTGCACCGTGGTCATCGCCGCGACCGTCCGAACATCCGGTTGAACAGTCCGGCGATCTCGGAGGTCACCGGCTTCGGCAGCACCAGTGTGTGGTGCATGTTGTCCTTTCTGCTCGGGGTGTAGCGGAGCCGGAAGCCCGCGCCCTCGATCTGGTCCTTGGTGGCGGTCACCGCGTCGGCCGAGTTGGACGAGACCCGGGCATTCGACTCGGGTGTGGTGACCGAGACACCGTGGCCGAAGCGACCGGTGCTCTCGGCTGCGGCGCTCTGGTTGCCCAGCCGGTTGGTGCTCTCCCAGCTCGTCCCCCGCCGCACGAACTCCTGGCCGCCGGAACAGGTGCAGTCCTCACCGAACTTCGTACCACTGCCCGGCCCGCAGTTGTGCACGAGCAGGGACGTGTCCCCGGCGAGCACGTAATACGTATGCACCGAGGTGACGGTCAGGTCGTAGACGTTGCCCACGCCGGTGTGGTGGCGGGCCGCCTTCACCTCGACCTGGGCGCCATCGCTGGTTCGCAGCTCGGCGCCCGGCCGCACGTCACCCATCGGCACCCACGCATTGCGGCCCGTCACCCACACGGGATGCCAGTCGGTCGCGTCGACGGAACGCGGACCGGCGCTGGTCTCAATGGTGAGCTCGGTCCGAGAGTGCTCGTCGCTGTGCACCCACGTCGCCGTGACCTGCTGCGGCGAGGTCTGCCCGGTTTCCGGGTCGGTGGCCATCACCACGTCGCCGAGCTGAATGTCCTGAATGGACTTGTGCGTGCCGTCGGCCATCAGGACCTGGGTGTCCGCGACGAAGCTGTGCTTCACCGCGCACGACGTGGGTCCTTCGCTGTGGCCGCCGCCTTCGCCGTGCTCGCTGCCGCCGTGCTGACCGCCGTTGTGTTCGGCACCACGGCCCGCACTGCTTTCCGCCGTGCCCGCTTCCTCGGCCGCTTTCGCGGCTCTGGCCTCCTCGGCGGCGGCTCGTTCCGCCTCGGTCGCCGCGCGTTGCGCGGTCTGGGCGGCCTCCTCGGCCTCCTTGAGGATCTTGGCGTCCCGGGCGATGATCGCCTCGGCCTTGGCCACGTCCTTGCCGAAGTTCATCAGCGCCTTGGCACCCCGCCAGAACGCGCCGATGATCTCGCCGGCCTTGAAGATCTTGCCCCACGGGATGCTGGTCGCGATCGCCCGTGCGCACGGCCAGAACGCGCCGTGCTGGAAGCAGTCGCTGATGTCGTCCCACCCGATGAGGCTCTTGATGACCTCACCGGCCGCGTCGGCGAAGACGTCCCAGGGGCTCTTCTTCACCGTGTCGTGCGCCCACCGGTCGGTGGACTCGTCGTATCCCGCGGCGGCCTTCACCGCGTTGCTAGCCGCGTCGCCGGGACCTGCCGCGGGCGGGTGCGGATTGTGCTGGCACTGGGCCGAACAGCCCGGCACGTTGGCCTGCGGGTTGCAGTACAGGCCGTCCTCGCCCATGTGCGCGCACGGTTGCAGCCCGCTCGGGTCCGAACTGCTCGCCGGGTTGTTGTTGGCGTAGGCGTAGCCGTTCAACAACTGTGGCGTGTCCGCCTGCAACACCGGGTCGGCCTGGGTGAACCGGCCGGTCGACGGGTCGTAGTCCCGGGCACCGAGCCGCGTCAGGCCGGTGGTGTCCTGGTACCCGCCGACGAACCCGTGCTTGTCCGGCCACGGCACCTGCGCGCCGCGGACGTTGCCGAACGGGTCGGTGTACCGCCGGATGGCCTTCATCGACCCGGCCGTGATCGACAGGCTGTTGGTGCCCTGCAGGTCGCCCAGCATCCAGGTCAGCACGCCGTTACCGGACCGTTCGGCCACAGTGGAGTCCGCGTGACTGTAGAAGCGGGTGCCCGTGACCGTTGTGGAGTCCTTGGCCAGGAACAGTTCCATGTCGCCGACGGACAACGTCGTGCCGGTCGGGTCGCGCGTGATCAGGCGGTTGCCGTCGGCGTCGTAGACGTACGAGCTCTGCCCGCCGCCGTCGGTCTCGGTGGCGGTGTGTCCTTCCACGTCGTAGGTGAAGGTCTGTGGGTTGCCGCCGACGTTGCGGGACCGCATGTTCCCGGCCTCGTCGTAGTCGTACGAACTGACCGACGTCCCGTTGGGCCCGGCGGTGTTCACCGACCGCAACGTGTGCGGCTGCTTGCCGTCGGTCGGGTAGTTGTACGTGCTGGTGACGTCACCGGCCGAAGTGTGCGACACCATTGTGCGGCGGTTGCCGGTCTTGTCGAAGGTGTAACTG
>CBIMJO010001325.1:0-3477 GCA_966244135.1 uncultured Actinocrispum sp.
GAGCCCAAGGGCATCACCGAGGAAGGCGTGATCGCCCGTTTCCACTTCACCCGCAACGGAAACACCTGGTCGGTCGACAAGGCGGACTACCTGCCGATCCTGATCGATCTGGGCCCGCCCATCCGCCTGCTCGACCTGTCACAGCCGAACGTCGGCCCGCCCGCCCGCCGTGCGGAGGCCCTGCGGCGCACCGACGAGATCGTGCTCAGCCGCGGCGCCAGCGCCCAAGGGCTCACCCGCCCCGGCGGCTGACCCGCTCACGTGGCGAAGTCGTAGGCGATGGTCAGCCATTCGCGGAGTTCTTCGTCCACATCGGACACTGAATTCAGCTTGAGCACGTGGTACACGGTGTCCGCGGATGTCCGTTCCTGACGGGCGATCCGCGGACTCGTGACCGCGTGCGGCAGGGCGAGCCAGAGGGTCAGGGAGCGCGCTTTCGGCCGGATCTCGGCGAGTTTGCGGGTGGACTTCAGGAAGACGCCGACCTTCACCGCGTCCGCGTGCACCGGTCCGAGGGACTCCAGGCAGGCCACGATCTCCGCGTAGATCTCGGGGTACACCGGGTTGTGGCCCGCGAAGGTCTCCTCGGGGGTGCAGCCGGGGACGCACACGTGCGGCTGGTTGGCCCGGCCGAACTCCCGGTCACATGCGGGACAGGTCCATCGAGACACCCCGGCAGTGTGGGTCAGTTCCAGCGGAAGTGCCAGCGGCGCATCCGGATCAGGCCCCGCGACAGCTGGGGGAGCGTGCCGGGGATGCGCGGGCAGAACGACCGGTGCTCGTTCGCCACCACCAGGGCGTGGTGCAGCTCGGTCGGCGGCGCCGACACCGACAGCATCATCTCCCGCGCGCCCAGCACGACCAGGGTCGCGCCGAACCGGTCCTCCCAGCTGCGCAGGATCGCGGACAGGCCAGGACGGCCGAGGCGGGCCGGAACGTCGGCAGGGCGGCCCGCCTCGACCAGGCCGAGGCGGTAGGACGGACGCTTGTTGGCCACCAGCACCGCGCCGGAGATGCCGGCCTCGGCCTGGGGGTCGTGCCGGTCGACGGCGCGGCGGGCGGACTCGGGCGGGAACGACGCCTCGGGCGGCAGGCCCAGGCCGTCCCGTGGCACGAGCACCGGCCACAGGTGGGTGCGCGGGTACTCGGCGACCCGGTCGAGATACGCGTGCGGGTCGGTCAGCACCTGGTCGGTCAACCAAATCTCGCCGTGCCAGTACCCCAGGGAGGCCGCCGGCTCGATCGACAACGCGGTCATGAGTACCCCTCACCGTTCGAACGTGTGTTCGAAGATAACCCTAGCGGAGGGGTCTGACAACCATGATTCACCCTTCGGGGCGTTGCGCGGCACGAGCCGCCGGCGATGGTGGGATGTGACCCAACCACCTCACCCGATCCCACGCTGGGTGATCGTCGTCGGCATCCCGCTGATGGTGCTGGTGGCCATCGCGGCGGTGTGGCTAATGCTCGCCTTCGGCCTCCAGGGCGATCAGCTCGACGCGATCCGTACCGGCGGCACGCTGGGCGTCGGCCTCGGCGGCGTGGTCGTCCTGTGGCTCGCCGTCCGCCGCCAGCGTTCGACCGAGCTGGACCTGCTGCAGAAGCACCAGGCCGCCCAGGACGTCCGCGAGGACGCCATCGAACGCCGGATCACCGAGCTGTACACCAAAGCGGTCGAACAACTCGGCTCGGACAAAGCGCCCGTGCGCCTAGGAGGCCTCTACGCGCTCGAACGCCTGGCGAACAACAACGAAAGCCAGCGCCAGACCATCGTCAACGTCATCTGCGCATACCTGCGCATGCCGTATGAACCGGCCACGGATGACGAGAAGCAAGTCCGCCTGACCGCCCAACGCATCCTGGGCGCCCACCTGCTGCCCACGCTGAGCAGCTACTGGGGCGACATCGCCCTGGATCTCACCGAGGCCACCCTGATCGACTTCGACCTCCGCGGCCGCCGCCTGGGGCACGCTGTGTTCGACGGCGTCAGGTTCGTGGGCGGCGCCGCATTCGTCGAGACGACGTTCACTCGCGATGTCAGCTTCCGCGGCGCGACCTTCAGGGGATCCACCACGTTCTTCCGCGCCAAGTGCGCGGGCCTCTGGTTCGACAAGGCCGGGTTCGAGGACTTCGTCAGTTTCAGCGAGGCCGAGTTCAGTGGGGCGGCCGTGTTCGACGGGGCGATGTTCCACGGCCACACGTACTTCGAGAAGACCCGCTTCGCCGGCCCGGAGTACGCGCTCTTCCAGGATGCCGGCTTCGCTTACGGCATCCCGGAAGGGCTCGAATCAACTCACCTCGGGGATGGGCGGGCCGAGTAGGTCGTCGGCGTCGACGATCGTGTACGCGTAGCCCTGTTCGGCCAGGAAACGCTGGCGGTGCGCGGCGTACTCGGTGTCGAGGGTGTCCCGGGAGACGACGGAGTAGAAATGCGCCTGACGGCCGTCTCCCTTGGGCCGCAACAACCTGCCGAGGCGCTGGGCCTCCTCCTGCCGCGACCCGAACGTCCCGGACACCTGCACGGCCACCGAGGCCTCGGGCAGGTCGATCGAGAAGTTCGCGACCTTCGACACCACGAGGGTCGGCAGCTCGCCGTTGCGGAACGCGTCGAACAGCTGCTCGCGCTCCTTGGTCTTGGTCGAGCCCTCCACGATCGGCGCGTTCAGCTCCTCGCCGAGCTCGTGCAGCTGGTCCAGGTACGCCCCGATGACCAACGCGGGCTCGCCGGGGTGCTTGTCGAGGATTCTGCGGACCACGGCGGCCTTGGTGTGGGCTGTGGAGCAGATCTTGTAGCGCTCCTCGGGTTCGGCGGTCGCGTACTGCAGCCGCTCGTTGTCCGTCAGGGTCACGCGGACCTCGACGCACTCGGCGGGCGCGATCCAGCCCTGGGCCTCGATGTCCCGCCAGGGCACGTCGTAGCGCTTCGGGCCGATCAGCGAGAAGACATCACCCTCACGCCCGTCCTCGCGCACCAGCGTGGCCGTCAGGCCCAAGCGACGGCGTGACTGAAGATCGGCGGTCATCCGGAACACCGGCGCGGGCAGCAGGTGCACCTCGTCGTAGACGATCAGGCCCCAGTCCCGCGAGTCGAACAGCTCCAGGTGCCGGTACTCGCCGCGGGTCTTGCGGGTGATCACCTGGTAGGTCGCGATGGTGACCGGCCGGATCTCCTTGCGCTCACCCGAGTACTCGCCGATCTCCTCCTCGGTCAGCGACGTCCGCGCGATCAGCTCGCGCTTCCACTGCCGCCCGGCCACGGTGTTCGTCACCAGGATCAAGGTGGTCGCCTGCGCCTCGGCCATCGCGGCCGCGCCGACCAGCGTCTTGCCCGCGCCACAGGGCAGGACCACCACACCGGACCCACCGGCCCAGAACGTCTGCGCGGCCTGGCGCTGGTAGTCGCGCAGCTGCCAGTCCTTCTCGTCGAGCGCGATCGGGTGGTGCTCGCCGTCGACGTACCCGGCGAGGTCCTCGGCC
>CBIMJO010001326.1:0-3474 GCA_966244135.1 uncultured Actinocrispum sp.
CGGTCCCGCGGTCGACAACGCGACGCTGGCCCGGCGGTTCGGCATGGAACCCCTGTGGGAACAGTGGATCGACGTCTTCATCGGCACCGCCACCCGGCACCTGGCGGTGGACCTGGCGACCGGGGACATCCGGTCCTCGCTGGCCGAGCTGGGTGAGCTGGCCGCGCGCCGCGCGCTGGACGGTGCCGGGCTGCGACCGTCCGATGTGGACGTCATCGTGCTGGGCACCGCCACCCCGGACAACCTGATGCCCGCGACCGTCAACCTGGTCGCCGACCGGCTCGGCGTCAACCACCTGCCCACCTACCAGCTGCAGTCCGGCTGCGCGGGCGCGGTGCAGGCCCTGGACGTGGCCCGCCAGATGCTGCTCGGGGGCCGGCACTCCACCGCGCTGGTGATCGCCGGGGACGTGTGCGCCAAGCACTTCGACCTCACCACCGACCTCAAGTCGTTGCCCCCGGCCGAACTGGTCAACGTGGTGCTGTTCGGCGACGGCGCCGGGGCGGCCGTGCTGACCAACGAGGACGTGCCCGGGTCCACCGCGATCCGGCACGTGATCAACGAGCTGTGCGGCCTGGGCCGCTCGCCCGGCCAGATCCTGGAGTGGTACGGCCTCGCCGACCGCAACTCGGCCACCTCACCGGTCAAGGAGGACTACAAGGCGATCGAGGAGTCCGTGCCCACCATGGCCGCGGAGATCCTGGAGTCCTTGCTGAAGGCCACCGGCTGGGCGCGCGCTGACGTCGACTACATCATGCCGCCACAGCTGTCCGGCAAGATGACCGAACGGATCATGGCCGGGCTCGACCTGCCGCAGGCGGCCGAGGTCAGCTGCGTCGTGGAGACCGGCAACACCGGCAACGCACTGCCGTTCCTGCAGCTGGAGCGGGTGCTGAGCAAGATGGCCGACGGCGACCGCGCGGTGTGCATAGCGGTCGAGTCGAGCAAGTGGATCAAGGGCGGGTTCGCCCTGGAGCACTTGTGATGCCCACGCTCGCCGAGCTGTTCCACGCGGGAACCCTTGCCGCGCAGTACGACCAGGTTCCCGGGCTGCTGGCCGGCCTGGACGGCGCCGAGCTGGTCAAGGCGGGCAACCTGCTGGCACGCCTGGATCCCGCCGAGGTCACCGCCGAGACCTGCACGGTCACCATCACCGGCCACGGCACGCTGAACGCCCTGGTTCCCGCGTTCACGGCCGAACTGGCCCGGCACGGGATCCTGGCCCGTACCACCGTTTCCGACTTCGACAGCTACGTTTTCGACCTGTCCACGCCGACGAGTGAGGTATACCGCAGCGAGCTGGTGCTGTGCGTGCTCGATCCGTTCGTGGTGCTGGACGAGGTGCCCACGCCGTGGCGGCCGGCAGACGTTCAGGCTGTGCTGGACGAGAAACTGGCGCTGCTGGCCCAGCTCGCGGGAACCTATGCCCGGCACGGCAGCGGAACCCTGGTGTTCAACACGATCCCGCTGCCCCGCGACTTCGCCGCCCAGCTGGTCGACCTGACCTCGCGGGCCGAGCTGGGCGCACTGTGGCGAGAGGCGAACGCCCGGCTGCTGCGGCTCATGGCGGGCAACCAGAAGCTGGTCGTGCTGGACCTCGAACCGTTGCTGGGCGAGGGGATCGCGCTGACCGACCCGCGGATGAGCGTGTACGCCAAGGCACACCTCTCCCCCGCGCTGCTGGCCCGCTATGCCAAGGACGCCGCGCACCTGGCCCGGCAGGTCAAGGGGCGTGGCAAGAAGGTGCTGGCGCTGGACCTGGACGAGACGGTCTGGGGCGGGGTGCTGGGCGACGACGGGATCGACGGTATCGAGGTCGCGGAAAGCTACCGCGGCGAGGCGTTCCGGGCATTCCAGCGGGTCGCCCGGCAGATCGGGGCCCAGGGCGTGCTGCTCGCGGCGGTGAGCAAGAACGACCTCGACCCGGTCCAGTCCGCCCTGCGCGACCACCCGGACATGACGTTGCGCGAGGACGACTTCGTCCGGGTCAGCGCGAACTGGCGGCCCAAACCGGAGAACCTCGCCGAGCTGGCGGCGGACCTGAACCTGGGCATCGACAGTTTCGTGTTCGCCGACGACAGCCCCTACGAATGCGGCCTGGTCCGCCACGAACTGCCCGGCGTGGCCGTGGTCCAGCTCGACGGTGAACCCGCGTTGCACATCCAGAAGGTGCTGCGGGACGACTGGTTTCTTGTGCGGGACCTCACCGCCGAGGACGCCCAGCGACCGGCCCGCTACCGGGACGAGCTGGTGCGCAAGGACTTCCTGGCGAGCTTCGAGTCCATTGAGGACTACTTGGCGCAGCTGGACGTGACCGTGCGGATCGCACCCGCTGAACCGCGCGAGATCCCCCGGGTCTCGCAGATCACCTTGCGCACCAACCAGTTCAACCTCACCACCGAACGCCTGCAGCCCGCCGAGGTCACCGCGCTGACGCAGGACTCCGCCTGTTCGGTCCTCGCCGTGCACGCGGGCGACCGGTTCGGCGACAACGGGCTCGTCGGCGTGTTGTTCCTGCGCCGCCAGGACGAGACCCTGCACATCGACAACTTCCTGTTGAGCTGCCGGGTGTTCTCCCGGGGCATCGAGCAGACCTGTCTGGCGGTTGTCCTGGCCCATGCGAGGGAGACCGGCTGCACCGAGGTGCTGGGCTCGTACCGGCCGTCGGCCAAGAACGGCAAGGTCGCCGAGCTGTATCCCTCGGCCGGGTTCACGCCGTGGGCCAAGTACGAGGACGTCACCGTGTTCCGGCACGACCTCGCCGAGGTCGGCGCACCGCCGCGGCACGTCACCCTGACTGTACGGATCGAGGAATCGGCATGACCACCATCGACGGTTTCGTCACCATCGTGCGCGACGAGCTCGGCCTGGCCGTGACCGCCGACAACGTCGGCGAGTCGTTCGACCGGATCCCCGGCTGGGACTCGGTGCACCTGCTGGCCCTGCTGGTCATCCTGGAACGGGAGAGCAGTGTGCCCATCTCGATGCCGTCCGTGCTGCAGGCCGGTTCTCTGCGGGAGATCTACCAGCTCACGGTGACGCAATGAGCACGCCCATCGCGCGGGAACGCCGGCACACCCTGGCGTTCCTGGACGAGATCCGCGCGGTGGCACCGGTCTATCTGGACACCGAGGTCGACATGGCCGCGGTGGAGGCGCACCGGAATGCCGCCGGCCGCAAGTACTCGTTCGTGTCCTATGTGCTCGAGGCGGCCGCCGGGGTGCTCGCCAAGCATCCGGAGGCCAATGCCGCCGTGCACGGCCGGATCCGGCCGCGGGTGACCCGATACGAGTCGGTCAACGCCAAGCTGACGCTGGACCGCACGCTCAACGGCCGCCGGATCGTGCTGGCGACCGAAGACGCGCACGGGGTGTACGCCAAGATCGGTTTCGCCCCGGTCGAGCCGGATCGGTGGATGAAGTGGACCGCGCCGGTGACCCAGCTCACCGGAAAGGAGCAAAGCGCCGGTTCACC
>CBIMJO010001327.1:0-3472 GCA_966244135.1 uncultured Actinocrispum sp.
CCTGGTGGCCGCGGGGTGCCACAGGGTAGGTGTCCGGACTACGGGGCCAAGCTCAAACCGAGTGTGTCTACCGCCACCTGGACGACTACGACTTGGTGTGGTGGATCGACGGTGCGCTGGCCGAAAACCTCATCCGTGCTACACACGATGACGTCGGCGCCGTCTCTCATGGCAGGCGGTCCACGGCAGGATGACCGGCCGTTGCGCTTGCCGAACATGTCATCCGTGCTGGTCAGGCTGCGTGGTGGTACTCGTTGAGGATGCCGCCCAAACGTGGGCGCCGGCGGATGTCGAGCCTGGTGATCTGGGCTGGATCGGTGATTGGCTGTGGCAGTGGTTGTAGTGGTCGGGCGTTGGTGATGCCTTGGTGTGGTCGGTGCGAGTTGTAGAAGCGTTCGTATTCGCGGAGCGCGTGGAGTAGATTTTGCTGGTTCCAGATCAAGGTGCGGTCGAGCAGTTCGTGTCGGCAGGTCTGTATCCAGCGTTCGACGATCGAGTTCATCCTCGGTATTCGAACGCCACTCAGGACGACCTGGATGCCGGCGTCGGCGAGGATGTTGTCAAACAGTTGAGGGAACTTGCCATCTCTGTCGCGGACCTGGAATCGTGCTCGGCAGTGGGCGTCCTCAAGATCCATGATGAGGTTGCGGGCGGCTTGGATCATCCATGCCGCGGTCGGATGTGGCGTCGCGCCGAGGATGCGAATCCTGCGCTGCGCGTGTTCGATCACCACTAGGACATACATGCGGGTGCCGGTGAGGGTGACGGTTTCGAAGAAGTCGCAGGCCAGCTGGACCTCTGCTTGTGAACGGAGAAACTGGGCCCAGGTGCTGGACGCGCGTTCAGGCGCGGGATCGATGCCCGCGTCGGTGAGGATTTGCCACACGGTGGAGGCGGCAGCCTTCACGCCCAGGATGAGCAGTTCGCCGTGGATGCGCCGGTAGCCCCAGTTCGGGTTCTCCTTGGCCAGGCGCAGGACCAGGACTCGGATGGACCGGATGGTGCGTGGTCGGCCCGGGTGTCTCGGTCGAGACATCCTGGCGTGGTGTCGGCGGAGCAGATCGCGGTGCCAGCGCAGGATCGTGTCCGGGCGCACCAGCAGTCGGAATCTGCGCAAGGTCTGGCGTGGTAGTCGGTGCAGGAGCGCGGCGAATAACGCGCGCGGTCGGCCGGGCTGAACCGCACCCTGGTGTCGCCGACTTGCCGTTGTAGTACTGCGATTTGGTGGCGCAGCGCGAGGATCTCGATGTCTTTGTCCCGGGTACTTCTCGGGAGCAGGCGGAGTAGGGCGTAGGTGTTGGTCAGGCCGAGGTAGGCCAGTCGCAGCAGCACGGCCGGTCATCCTGCCGTAGGACCGCCTGCCGTGAGGGAGAGCGCCGACGTCATCGTGTGCGGCGTCTGACCAGCACGGATGAGGTTTTCGGCAAGCGCACCGTCAGCATGAAAGCCGACGGTCTCGGACGTCAAAGGCCTTCACCGGAGTCGCGCTCCTGGTGTTTCCGGGTCGCAGCACGGCGTAGCAGGGAAATGCCCACCCCCACGACGAATGTCGCGGCCATCGCCACTCCTACCAGTATGAGCACGTCGAGCACACTCTGGTCGAGGCCGCCCACGGAGTGGATTACCACGGTGTTGCCGCCCGACCACAGCACAGCGCTGATGCTGATACCCACGAGAAACCGCCAGAACGGCACCGAAAGCGTGCCGCACAGCGGCGCGGAAACCATCCGCAGCACGGCGGGGAAGCAGCTCACCAAGACGCCCCAGGCGCCCCAGCGCTCGAACACGGCCGTGGTCTTCGCCAGTTTCCGCGGCGGAATGACCCGCGGGAACCGTTTGCTCAGCCGGTTCACCAGTGGTCGCCCGCCTCGCTTGCCGATCCAGTAACCGGCGGTACTGCCGAGTGCCACACCGATGACGGTGCTGGCGCACACCAGCCACGGGTCGACGTGGCCGCCCACCGAGAGCACTATCGCGATGATCAGGACAGCGCCACCCGGCAGCGGGAGGCACACGAACTCCAGCCCGATCACCAGGGCCACCACGAGGTACACCGCGCCGGGCGGTAAGCCCTCCAGCCATTCCCGCATGTGTCAGGTCGTCCTCACGTCACGTCGGTGTACTCGGCCCGACGGGATGCCGATGCGGAAAAACAGGCGTCCACCAGCCTGAGGGTACTGGGCTCTGGCGCAAAGTCCGTGATTCCGCGGGAGAACAGGTCATTCGCTCAAGAGGACGCGACGTCGGAGAAGGTCGAAGTTCGCTCGTCCGAACATTTGCTTCTTGATCGACTTGAGTTTGCAGACGGCTCCCTCGACAGCGCCGCTGCTCCAGGTGAGCGTGAGTCCGTTGCGGACGGCGTCGTAGTCCTTGAGTAGACCAGCCGCGAACCCTTGTAGTTGGGAGATATCACTGGCTTGGGCTTGGGCGATCCAGGTATCGAGGTGCTGGCCTTGGCGGTGGCGGAGCATGCCGGCGAAGTCGCTGACCAACTGATCCACGGCGCGCAGGATGGGACAGCGGTCGAGAATCCGGGCGAGGTCGGCTTGTTCTTGCTCGGTCCGTTTCGCGGCGGGGCGGATGATCCAACCGGTGACCTGGCGCGGTTTGGGTGTCGATACCGGGGTGGGGTTGGGCGGGATCGCGGTGGCCCGCCAGGTTTGTAGCAGCCGTCGCACGGACCGGTCGGTGCCGCGGTAGCCGCGGCCGCGCAGTTCCTCGGCGAGTCGGGCGGCGTTGGTGCAGCCTTCCTGCCAGCGCTGGACAAGATAGGCAGTGTGGGCGTCGAGTTTGCTGGTCCGCCTGGGCATCTGGGTGAGCAGTTCTTCGGCGGTGGTGGCGCGGGCGTAGCGCAGCACGGTCTTGTGGTCCAGGTTGAGTGCCTGCTGATCGCTGTGGTGCCCACACCCTTGTCCCACAAGGCGTGCACCTCGGCATGCCGCTGACGAGTCAGGGTGGCTCGACGCCCCTCGGTCTCTCCGGTTGGTGGGGCCGGCTGCGCGACGGCGTCCTGTTCGGACTGATCTCGCAGGCACTTGCGGTGCGCACGCACAACCTTGTCCACGGCGTCGGTCAGGTTGTAGAGCAAGTGAAATCGGTCCGCCACCTGGATCGCGTCCGGCGCGCCCTGCTGGGCGCCCTCGGCATAACCTCCGGCACGATCACGACAGATCACAGCGGTGCCAGGATGGGCACGCAGCCAGTCGGCAAACGTGTCAGACAGCCGATCGGGCAGCAGATCCACGGGCCGATGGGTCTGCATGTCGACCACGATGCTGCCATAGTTGTGGGATTTCCGGAACGCGAAGTCGTCGATGTCGAGCACGGCAATCGTGCCTGGTTCGGGTACCGGCAGTGCCCGGATCAGCCTCAGCAGCGTCGTCCGGGACACCGCGATGGCCAATTGCCGGGTTAGTCGCAATGCCGGGAAGTTAAGGCTCATGGGTCGCGTGTCAACTCGGTGATGATCGTG
>CBIMJO010001328.1:0-3467 GCA_966244135.1 uncultured Actinocrispum sp.
GTGCCGGGGCCGTCGTTGCAGGAGGCGGTGGAGCGGGACGGGCCGCAGCGGCAGGCGGCGGTGCTGCTTCTGGTCAGCGAGGTGGCCGAGGCGCTGCGGAGCATCCACGCCGCCGGGGTGGTGCACCGGGACCTCAAGCCGGGCAACGTGATCCTGTCCCCGTCGGGGCCGAAGGTGATCGACTTCGGGATCGCCCGGGCCGCCGAGGTCACCTCGATCACCGCGACCGGCATGGTCCCGGGAACACCGGCGTACATGGCGCCTGAACACCTGCGCGGCGCGGAGGTCACGCCCGCGGGAGACGTCTTCGCGCTCGGCGTGCTGGCCAACTTCGCGGCCACCGGGCGGCTGGCCTTCGGTGGCGGCGGGGACATGTCCGTGCCGTACCGGATCCTGCAGGAGCCGCCCGACCTGACCGGCTGCCCGGAGCCGTTGCGCGCCATCGTGTTGCGGTGCCTGGACAAGGATCCGCTGAGCCGCCCCGCCCCGGACGAGGTGATCCGGTTGTGCGCCGCCGCACTGCCGGCCGCGTGGACGGTGCCAGGCGACACGCAAGCCGTCCGTCCCACCGAGTCGTCCCGCCCCAAGTCCCGCCGGGGCTGGCTGGTGGCGGGCGCGATCGCGGCGACCGTGGCGGTGATCGCCGGGGTGCTGCTGGTGGACCCCTTCGGGTTGCGATCGCCCGAGTCCAGCGGGGCGCAGCCCGGCGGCGCGACCGGCACATCCTCGGCGTCCTCGCCTGCTTCGCAGGTCCCGATCCAGTGTTCCGGCAAGCAGTACCTGGAGGGCGCCGGCGACAGCGACCAGGTGCTCGTCATCGACAAGTTCGAGGAGGCCTACGGCAAACGCTGCGCCGGGGCCAAGGTGCAGTACAAGAACGACCTGACCAAGAACGGGATCAAACAGTTCGTCGCGGGAGACCTGGACTTCGCCGGGTCGGACTACCCGCTGACCGGTACCCCGGAGCTCGCTCAGGCGACGGCGCGCTGCCAGGGAAATCCGCCCTTGCACCTGCCCATGGTGATCAAACCGATGTCGATCATCTACCACCTGGACGGCGTGTCCGAGCTGACCCTGACTGGCGACGTGGCGGCCAAGATCTTCAACGGCACCATCAGGACCTGGAACGACCCGGCGATCCGGGCACTGAACGGGTCGGTGAACCTGCCGGACCAGCCCATCCAGGTGTTCCACCTGTCGAAGGGCTACCGCGACAACGCGATCTTCCAGTCCTACCTGAAGGTCGCCTCGCACGGCGCATGGACCACGGACGCGGGCGAGACGTTCACCGGCGGGACCGGCACCGAGATGAAGACTCCCAGCGACCTGGCGGACAAGATCCGTGCCCGGTCCGGCGCGATCGGCTACGACGGCTGGCTGGAGGGCGATCGCGGTTACGCGACGGCCCGCATCGACAGCGGTGCCGGTCCGGTGGCGCTGACCAGGGATACGGCCGCCAACGCCATCACCGCCGAGAAGATCGCCGGCGCGGGCAACGACCTGGTGGTGAACCTCGACGGGGTCCGCGCCGCCCCACCCGCCGGGGCCTACCCGATGGTCTACGTCAGCTACTACATCGTGTGCTCAAAGGGATACGACCCACCGGCCGCTGCCGCGCTCAGGGCGTTCCTCGCCGCCGCGGCCACCGACGCCCAGACCACACTGGCGAACACCGGGGCCGTCCCGCTGTCGCCCAGCCTGCGGGCCAGGATGCTCCAGGCGGTGGCCGCCATCGGTTGACCTCTTTGTCACGTCACGAGTCGGCAACGGTTGCTTTTCCGGTCGTCAACACATCTTTGATCGAAAGCGATACGCCGTGCAGCCGGCAGGCTCGCTGTCGCGCCGCCGAGAGGAGCACGCGTGACCGCTTTCGGAGGCGTGGTGCTGGTAGGCGCTGATCAGGACAAAGCCGTTTTCCTTGCCAGCACGGACCTCACCATGCTTGAGCAGACGCTCGATGCCATCGTGCGGCGGCCCACAGTCGCCGGCGAGACGCCGGACCTGACCGGACTGGAGCGGCTGGCCCAGGCCATCGAACTCGCCAGGGAGGACAGCACTGCCACGATCCTGTCGCCGATCGAGGAGGCGGGTCTCGAGCTGGTCAAGAACCAGGCCGCCCTCCGCGCCGGGCTTCCCGTCCGGATCCGGCACACATGCCGTGCGTGCGGCCACGCGCAGATCACCAACCCAGCAAGATCGCCCAGCCCCGCGCCGGCCTCGAACTCCGGCTTCGGGGACGCGGTCGCCGAAAGCATAGATCTGCTGTCCGACGGTCATCCCATTCTCGCCACGCTGAACCTCTTCGTCTCGGGAAGCGCGAGCGAAGGCGATGCACCGAAGCAGCCCCAACTGGTCTGCGGACTGTGTGACGGTGAGGAGTTCAGTTCGGCGTTCGTCACCGTCTGCCTCGGCTGCCGGGCGATACGCGACGAGTCGATTCTGTTCACCTGCCCCGAGTGTGAGTTCGACTATCTCAGCCGGACCACCGGCGACGAGTTCTGGGTGTCCCCAGAGCGGGCTGCCGCCGATGCCGCCCTGGCTCGCAATGTCGCTCTGCTCCAGGAAAAGGCGGCCGGTTTCGAGAACAACCTCTGGCCCGGCCAGCTCCGTGCCCTGACCGGGATGCTGCGGGCCGACGAACAACTCGTCGGCATGTGCCGGTGCGGACTGCCCGGAGAGGTAGGCCGCTACGTCGCCTTGCTCCTCACATCCCAGCAGCTGGTATGGGTTCGGGAATCGGCGAGGTCCGCTGTGACGGGCGGAAACGTGGCGTGGCCGGACGTGCGGGACGTCCGCCCCTACCTCGGCACCGGATCCACGACGGACAAAGGCGTCCAGCTGTCCACTGGCGACGGCGCGCCCTTGGTGTTCAACGACTTCCGGGGGAAAGGCGTGACGTTCGACGTGGAGCCGGAGGGTTTCACGGTCGAATCGGTATACCTGACGGTGAATCGACTATGGCGGCCGGACCAGCCGATCGCGGTCACCATGGCCACCACGGTCGAGCCACAGACGTCGGAGTTCCCGGCCATCGAGGCCGCGATACCTGTCGGTCTCCCGGCTTCCCAGCCGACGGCGGCGCCCGCGCCGGGCTGGTACCCCGACCCGTGGCAAGTCGCTCGATGGCGCTGGTGGAACGGCGCCCAATGGACTGCCTACCTCACCCCGTGATGTGCTAAAACGCTGTGCGGATGTCGCTTCGTTGGTCGCCGTGCACGATGCGCGGGTCCTGGAGGCTTGATCGAGTTGTGCGGCGCCACGGCCTGGCGAGCCGGACTGCCATGTCGATATCGGGATCGGGTGCGTCGAGTTCTGCGATGGTGAGACCGGGGCGGCCGTCACCGCTGTCGAGATCGATCGTCAGCACCCGCGTACCGACGATCGCCGAATCCATCGGCAGCTCCCATTCGCCCAGGGCGGCGCTGCGGATCGGCGCGAAGTTGCCGCCGCTGCGATCGCCTTCGAGC
>CBIMJO010001329.1:0-3467 GCA_966244135.1 uncultured Actinocrispum sp.
ATGCCCTGTTCGGTGGCGTTCATCCGGTGTTCGACGCGCATCCGTTCGCCGAACTTCTGGTGTGGCCAGCTTGCCACGTCCCCGGCCGCGTAAACCCCGGGCGCCGCTTGGCATTCCGCGTCACAGACGACACCGTTGTCAACCGTGACACCGCTTTCGGCGAGCCAGTCGGTGGCGGGCACGGCCCCGATCGCGACCAGCACGACATCAGCGTCCAGCACGCTGCCGTCGTCGAGTTCGACGCCGGTGACCTGGTCCGTGCCGAGCACCTTGGCCACGCCGACGCCCGTGCGGACGTCGACGCCCTTGCCGCGGTGCAGCGCCGCGATGTGCCCGCCGACCTCCGCGCCGAACTGCCGGATCATGGGCTGTGCCAACGGATCCACGACGGTCACGGTCAGCCCGAGCTGCCGGGCGGACGCGGCCGCCTCGCAGCCGAGGAAGCCCGCGCCGATCACCACCAGCCGCGACGCCGCCAGCAGCTCCGACCGCAGAGCCGTTGACTGGTCAAGGGTCCGCAGCACGTGCACGCCCTTGAGCTGGTGCCCGTCGGGCAGCATCCGGGGCCGCACACCGGTCGCGATGATCAGGCCGTCGTAGCCGACCCGGTAGCCGTCCGCGAGTTCGACCACCCGCGCGCCGGTGTCGAGCCGGACCGCCGTGGCGCCCAGCCGCAGGCCGATTCCGGCGTCCGCGTAGTCGGCGTCCTTGCGCAGCGACACCTTCGCCGGTTCCCAGGTGCCGGACAGCACCTGCTTGGACAGCGGTGGACGGTCGTAAGGCAGGTGCAGCTCGTCACCCACGAGAGTGATCTCGGCGGTGAAGCCCTCGCGCCGCAGGGTCTCCGCCGCCGTCAGGCCGGCGGCGGACGCCCCCACGATGACTACTTTGTCCACTTGTCAGGTCTCCCAGGTCACCGGCAGCTTTCGGACACCGTAGACCAGGGTGTTGTGCTTGAACTCCAGTTCTTCCGGTCCAACTGCCAGTCGCAGCGTGGGTATCCGGGTGAACAGCCGGACGAACGCCTCCTGCAGCTCGACCCGGGCCAGCTGCTGGCCGAGGCACTGGTGGATGCCGAAGCCGAACGCCAGGTGCCGGTTGGTGGCGCGGCCGAGGTCGATCTCGTCCGGGGCGTCGAAGAACCGGTCGTCCCGGTTGCCCGCGGCCAGGGACGCGACCACCCAGTCGCCGGCGCGGATCTTCTCGTTGCCCAGGTCGATGTCCTCGGTCGCGTGCCGCAGCAGGCCCCACTGAACCAGCGAGATGTACCGGAGCATCTCCTCGACTGCGCTGGGCGCCAGCGACGGTTCGGCCCGCAGCCGGTCCACCTGCTCGGGGTGCCGCAGCAGGGCGATGGTGCTCAGCGCGATCTGGTTCGCGGTGGTCTCGTGCCCGGCGATCAGCAGCGTGGTGGCGATGTCGACCAGGATCGGGATGGGCAGCGGGTCGCCGGACTCCCGGCCGCGGACGATCAGCCGGCTGATCAGGTCCTCGCCCGGCTCGTCGGCCTTGCCCTCGAACAGATCCGCCATGTACTGCTGCAGCCTGCCGTAGGTGGCGAACTGCACCCCGGGATCGTTGTCGATGGCCATCAGCACGGCGCTCCACTCGTGGAACTCGTGCCGGTCCTCGTAGGGCACCCCGAGCAGCTCGCAGATGACCAGCGAGGGGATGGGCAGCGCGAACTCGGTCCACAGGTCGACCGGCTTCGGCCCGGCCAGCATCGCGTCGATGTGGTCGTCGATGATCCGCTGGATGTAGGGGCGCATCTGCTCGATCCGGCGGACGGTGAACTCCGCGATGACCGCGCGGCGCAGCCTGGCGTGTGCCTCGCCGTCCAGCTGCAGCAGGCTGCCCGGCGAGACCTCCTTGGTCAGGTCGGCGCCCGGGTTGGCGTGCGCGGAGGGCGCCTTGTGCGAGCTGAACCGCGGGTCCTTGAGCATGGTGCGGACGTCTTCGTAGCGCGTGACCACCCACGCGTCGATCCCGGCCGGGCAGGCGGCCTGGGTGATCTGGTCCTTGTCCCGCAGCCGGGCCAGCTCGACCGGTGGGTCGAACGGGCACTCGGCGGCCCGGTCCATCGGGAACGCAGGCACGGTGGACATGGCGCTGGACATGTCTGTCATGTGGTGGAGACCCCTTCCAAAATGGCAGTTAGTGCCATAATGCAAAGACTGCCATCAGGCAGGAACTGTCGCAAGGGTCGCCGACGCGCCGGACATCCGGCCCGCTGTTACCCTGCTCGCTTGAATTGCCTGGCAGGAGGGGTGGTCTTGGGTCTTCGCGAGCTGAAGATGGAGCGCACCAGGGCGCTCATCGCCGAGAAGGCCTTCGAGTTGTTCACCACACAGGGCTTCGAGCACACCACCATCGAGCAGATCGCCGCGGCGGCCGAGGTCGGCCCGCGCACGCTCTACCGGTACTTCCCGACCAAAGAGGCGCTGATCGTCAACTTCGTCGACATCCACCTCACCGCCTCACTCGACGCGTTGAAGGCCGAGCCCGACGACACCCCGCTGGCTGCGGCCCTGTACGCCCTGGTCGAAAGCGTGATCGCGTCCACCATGGAGAACGCCGAACGAGTGCTGGCCGTCTACGACCTCGCCGCGCGCACACCGTCGGTCCAGGCCCAGTTCAGCGGACTGTGGTCGGCCTGGCGGGAAGCGTGCGCCGCCGAGGTGTCCCGCCGCCATCGCGGCAAACCCGGCGACATGTGCCCCACCCTCGCCGCCGCCACCACCATGGTCGTGATCGACGTGTGCGTCCGGCACTGGGTCGAGTCCGGCGGCCGCGCCAACATGCGCCGCCTGGTCAACAAAGCCCTGGACCTGCTGCGCTCCGGCGACGTCCCCATCGCCACGCCCTAGCCCAGCGCTACTCGGACCCGAAGGCCGGTGCGGCTGCGCCGGCCTATTGACAAAAAACTTTTGTACGTAAAGACTCCTTTTCGCTATGAGAGATGTCGTCTACCTCGATCAGATCGGGCAGGCCGAGGCCCTGCTCAAGCCGCAGCGGATCGAAGTGCTGCGGCAGCTCGCCGAGCCCCGGTCGTGCACCGAGGTGGCGGTCGAGCTCGACCAGACCCCGCAGCGGGTCTACTACCACGTGAAACGCCTGGTGGAGGCCGGTCTGGCCGGTCAGGTGGCCGAGCGCCGGGTGCGCGGGATCCACGAGGGGATCTACCAGGCCGCGGGCCGGGCCTACTGGCTGTCGCCGCGCCTGGTGGGCCGGATCGGGCTGCGGCCGGCCCGCGACCGGCTCGGCCTGGGCTACCTGGTCGACCTGATGGAGGACGTGCAGGCGGAGGTCGCCGCGCTCGACCTCACCCGGCCGGACCTGCCGTCGATCGGTGTGTCCGGCGACACATCCGAAACGCCGTCGATGCCTCGCACCTTCGCGACGACCGCATCATCGGCCGCACCGATGATGGTCCCGATCTCGTCGAGCACCTGATCGACCGCGAACCC
>CBIMJO010001330.1:0-3466 GCA_966244135.1 uncultured Actinocrispum sp.
CTGGCCGTCTACCAGGCGCTGCTCGAACCACGCGGAATCAAAGGCGTGGTGGTCGACTGCGCGGAGTGCCAGGAACCGCATTACCACGACTGGGCGCTGCTGCGGGCCAGCCTGGAGCAGCTGCTGAACGACGGACGGATGCGGCCCCATGAGCCCGCGTTCGACCCGGACCCCGGCGCGTACGTCAGCTGGGAGTACTGCCGTGGGTTCGCCGACGGTGTGACCGCTACCGAGAGCGCGCGCTAGCGCCTGTTCGGCGCTGTGGGGCGGCTGGTGGTCTCTTCGGGGACTCCGGGGTGCGGCGTGTCACGGTGCCTGAAGTCTGGGGTTCTGGGGCGCTCTGGGCGGCTCGTCCGGGGGTGGGGCGACTTCGAGGCGTGCGGCCTCGTCTGGGGCTTGTGGCTGGGCCGCTGCCGGGCTGGAGGCGGTTCGATCTGTGCGGCCTTCGCTCGGCCCATGGCATGGGTGGCGGCTTTCATGGATCCGGACGTCGAGTGCCTCGACGCAGCCGCCGCCACGACCTCGCATTGAGGGGCTTCAGGGTCTCGCGAATCCGGACTCGTCGAGGTCGGCGTCGGGTGCGGCCTTGACCACGACATCGGACTGACGGCTTCGAGCTTCGCGAATCCGGATGGCGACCGAGTCGGCGCCGGGGTTCCGGACGCGGGCTCGCGAATCTGGATCTTGAGCATTTGCAGCGGCGTCGCGTGCGTGGATGTGGCGTCATCCGGGCCCGCGCCGGGATCACGTGCTCGGCCAGATTCAGGATCGCGACTGGGGTTGAGTCGCCGGGCCGGGACCTTCCACGCGGCGAGGTGCTCTCCGGTTATCCACAGGCCTCATCCACAGGGTCTGGAATCGTCGCTCCCCATCACTAATGTGGAAATTGGAGGTCCCCCCGGGCGGGCAGGGGCCCGGCAAAGTTGTTTGCCCTGGATGTGGACCGAGCACGGCTCTCGTTGATCATGTGAGTGTCGAATTCGCATGATCGTGTGGGAGCCGTGCCCGTGTTTGTCATCCGGCCCTAACGCGTCTGGTGTTGGTCGTCTGGCCTCGTTTCTGCGGGGTGGTGGTGACCCGGCCCGGATCGACAGAGAGATCTGTGACCTGCGGGTGTTCCTCGAACGGGTGCCTGATCCGCGTCGGCGTCGGGGTGTGCGGCATTCGCTGATCTCGATCCTGCTGGTGGCTGCCGCCGCGGTGGCGGCCGGAGCGCGGTCGTTTGTCGCGATCGGGGAACGGGCCGCGGATGCCCCGCAGCGGCTGCCGAAACGCATAGGGGCGCGATCCGCTGTTGGAGCGGGCCGGTACTGCGCGCCGGACGAGGCCGCAGTGCGCCGTGTGATGTCCAAGCTGGACGGTGACGCGTTCGACACTGGGTCCGCGACGCCACCCACGGCGAAGACGCCTCCCGCGTCCGCACCGGCAACGCCCCCAGAATCATGGCCAGCCCGAGCAACCTCGCCATCAGCGCCCTGCGCCTCACCGGACACACCAACATCGCCGTCGCCCTATGGGCCTGGCCCGCAACCCCCAACGCCCACTCACCCGCTACGGAATCACCAAACTGACACAGCCAGGAACAACTTTGCCGGGCCCCTGGGACCCTCGTCGCGGCGTGACGTGTGTCTGCCCGGGCTGAGGGCTGCAAAAGGCGCCGCCCCCGGGTAGGAGCGGCGCCTTGTGGTGAGGCTGGGTGGGTGTCAGGTGCTGGAGGGGGCTTGGTCGCCCCCGCTGATGTTGTTGCTGGACACGCCGTTGGGGCTGGGGCTGTCGCTGCGGCCCGGGCCGCCGCCCACTGGGGGCGGTGGTTCCTCGGTCGAGGAGTTCGGGCCGGTGGGCTGGCTCGACGGCGGGGTCACGCTCGATGTCGGTGGCTGCGACGGGGGGTCGCTGGGCTTCACCGAGGTGGGTGGCGTGGGTGTGGTGAGCACGGAGCTCGGTGCCACCGAGGTGGTCTCGGACCGCTGGGTGACCGGCGGGACCGTCGGCGTCAGCGGGGTGGTGCTGGTGAGCTGCTCGAGCAGGGACTCGTGCTTGGCCTTGAGGGCGTCCTTGCCGTCCTCGCTGGACACGGCGGACAACGCCGAGCCCGCGGCCCGCAGGGCGTCCTTGGCCTCGTCGATCTTGCCTTGCTGCAGGGCGGTCTGCGCGTCGTTCAAGTCTGTGCGCACGGACTGGGCGGCTTCGACCGACCGTGCGTGATCCGCGTAGAGGACCTTGCTCAAACCCCAGAGCGCGTCGCCCGGCTGGGCGTCCCGCGCAAGCATGCCTACCCCTGCGAACCCGATGGCGACGACGGCGGCCGCGACCGCGATGGGCACCAGCAGCCTGGGTCTGCGGCGGCGCGCGGATCTGGCCGCGGTCACCGTGGCGAGGGCCGTGTGGGTGTCCACGATCTCGGGGACGGGAACGCTGTCGACGTCCTGGCGCCAGGCGACCAGCAGCGAGTTGAGCTGTTCGTCGTCGAAGCCCACACCGTGCTCGTCCGGCCCGGGGCCGTCCACGCCCGGTTCCTCGGCCGCCCGGAACTGAGCCGCGAGTGCGTCGAGCAGGGCGTCGTCGGACCTGATCTGAGCCAGGTCCTCGGGCTCCCCGTTCTCGAGCTCCTCGTCGCTCAGATCGTCAAGGTCGAGGGCCGAAAAGTATTCATTTTCTGCCGAAACGTGGGTATCGTCACGTTCCGTGGACATAGCGCCCGAGGTGATCGGGTGAGGTTCACCCGATCGGCCGGTCTGCGGCGACTCGGGTGACTCTCTGCCGTCACTTTCGTGCCGGTCGGCCATTCAGACCACCTCCTCCGCTGACAGAGTCTTGCGTAGCCGTGCGAGGGCACGGTGCTGCGCGACCCGGACCGCCCCCGGAGTGGAACCGACCGCCTCGGCGGTCTCCTCCGCGGACAGGCCCACGACCACGCGTAGCACCACGATCTCGCGTTGCTTGTCGGGCAGGACGTCCAACAGTTGCTTCATGCGCCTGGTCAGCTCGCCCTGCATTGCTCGTTGTTCCGGACCCGCGTCGGTCTCCGGTTCGTCAGGAACATCGGCCACCGGCTCCGCGCGGTTACGAGCCGCTGCCCGATGAGCGTCTGCCACCTTGTGCGCGGCGATGCCGTACACAAAGGCCAGGAAAGGTCTTCCCTGGTCGCGGTAGCTGGGCAAAGCCGTGAGCACCGCGAGGCACACCTCCTGGGCAACGTCGTCCGCCGAAGCGAAGGAACGTTCCTGCCTACCGACCCGTGCGCGGCAGTACCGCACCACGAGGGGACGAATGGACTCCAATACACGACCGACCGCGCGAGGATCTCCCTCGACGGCAGCGCTCACTGAAGCGTCCAGTCCGTCCCCCAAATTCGTCATCGCAGACAACAGCCTTGGCGTTACTCGTAGGCATCCGACAGTGACGGCCCCCGTGCGCGGAGTATCCCCCGTCACGGTGACAGCTTCTCCACCGTAACGGTCACCCC
>CBIMJO010001331.1:0-3463 GCA_966244135.1 uncultured Actinocrispum sp.
GAAGACGTGCGCCCCGGCGGTGGCGATCGCCTGGCACATCGGGGTCCGGTAGCCGAAGACCGGCTCCACCCAGACCGGGATCCGCGCGCCGGGCACCGCGTCGACCGACTCCTCCTCGGCCACCTTGAGCGGACTGTTGAACAGCTGCGGGATGGGTACGATCGGTTGCCCGGCAAGGGCTCCGCCGAGCGCGGACTCGACGCCCTCGCCGCCCGCGACCGGGCAGGCGCCGTAACCGAACACACCGACGTCGAAGTAGTGCCGGGCCGACCCACCGACCTCCTTGGTCGACTTGATGCACAGGTCCAGCAGGATCTTGTTGAGCGCGCGGGCCGCGCCCTGGGCGAGGGTGCCCCGGCTGCCGCCCCAGTCGCGTTTCATCGAGTCGGACCGGTCGAGCAGGAACACGATCAGGCCGGGGTTGGTGCGGGAGAAAGTCTGTTCGTACATCGCGATTTCCGTTCGGCTCAGGGGTTCCGGCGACGGCTGACGACGACCGTGGCGGGCCAGGCCCGGCCGGGCTGCCACTGCCAGGCGTGCTCGTCGGTGCGGCACCGGAAGGAGAAACCGCCGGCCAGGCGGGTCACGTCGATCTGGAACGACCCGCAGCGCGGGCACTGCACGACCCGGGCCGTGTCGACGTATCCAGCGAGGTCACGCGTTCGCGGGGCTGGGCGGGCGTCGCCGTTGGCGCTCGGCCGGGGCGCGGACTTCGTCTGGGTCCACCACTGGCCGCCGGCGGACGGAGTGTCCACGTCGAGCACCATCCGTGTGGTCGGTTGGGGTTCCTCGGCGGGTGGGGCCTGGGCGAGCGGCGTGTGCCTGGGCGGTTCGGGAACCGGTTCTGGCTCGTCCTCACGGGTCAGCAGCATCGCGACCAGCACCCCGGCGACGACCGCGATCAGCGTCCCGGCCACCTGCCAGGACTCGTCGAGCACGCCGAGTTGCCAGGAGAGGGCCGCGCCGACGCAGGCACCGGCGGCCAGCAGGGCGGTCATCGCCGCGCGCGTGATCATCACCGGCCGCCTTGGTCGAGGGTGAACGTGATGTCGTCGTGGGAGTTGGTGACCGCGTTGGTCAGGCAGCGTTCGGTGTCCCGCCGGTCGGTTCGTGGGTTGCGCACGGTCCAGCCGGCGGGCGGGGTCACGCACACCGTCTTGCCGGTCAGGTCGGTCCGGGGCTGGTAGACACCAGACGCGTCCGGCGGGCCGCTCTCCACCGGGCTCACGCTCACCGTGGTCTGACTGGCCAGCGCCGCGGCCTGATCGCCTTGTAGCCCAGTGAACTCGATCCGCACCCGACCGTCTTTCGCGACGGTGAAGGGGAAATCGGCGTTCAGGCGGTCGGGGAGCGGGGCCGTGGTGCACGCGCCGGTCATCGGCGGTGTGGTCACGTGCCAGCGCGCGGGCAGCCGCAGGCACACAGTCCGGCCGCGGGCCTTGTCTGGCAGCTCGTACGTGCCCTGAGCCGAGAGTTCGCCGACCGCGACCGGCGCACCTGCCGGGTCCCGGATCTCGATCAGCGACCCGGTCAGCTCCGGGTCGGCCTGCTCGATGCGCAGCGTCGCGGCACTCGACGGCGCCCCGGTCGCCAGCCCGAGGCCGACGGCCACCACGAAGGCCACGACCAGGGCGTAGACCGGGGCGAGCGCCGGACGGCGCCAGGTCGTCACCGGCACGTGAACTCCAGGACGCTGCCCCCGCCCCCACCGCGGTTGGGAGTCGTGACGAATACGTAGAAGACCTTGGCGACCCCGTCGTAGGAGCCCTGTACGCGGATGGTCGCGCTTTCGCCCGCGTCCAGCTCGCCCGAAGACGGCGACAGGGTGACGCCGTTGGCGATCCCCCGGTCGGCCTGGACATGCGTCCGCTTGGCTTCGGCGGTCCACTGTGACCGCGCCTGCGCTGTCACAGTGATCTCGGAGTTGATCGAGCCGCAGGAGATCCGGTCGCTGCCTTTGATCTTGGCGGTCACACTGCCGTCCGGGCGCTGGCTGGTGGTCGCCGGTTTCGGCGTCCCGCCTCCGCCGCCGGTCGTCGGCTGCGGCACAGAGCCGCCGTTCCCCCTCGGGGTGCTGGGCGGGTCCGAGCGGTCGAACAGCGAACACCCGCTCGCTGCCGTACTGACGGTGGCCGCGAGTGCGGCGGTGAGCAGGAACTTCATCGGGCTTCTCATGGTCAGTTCTCCCCTTGACTGCCAGGTGGGCTGGTCCGCGCCTTGTCCAGCAGCTGGATCAGCTCCAGCCAGCCGCTGAACGGCCGGGCCAGACCGTCCGCGCCGCACACCTCCCCGCGGATCGGGTCGGCATCCGGTACGAGATCGAGGCCGACCCGGATCGGTTGGCGTCCCTGCGCGGCGGTCATGCCGGTAACCGTGCAGGTCAGCGGCGCGCGGGGCATCGTGGTAGGTACCGCAATGTTTGGGCGGCGGGCCCGTAGCCGACCGTGGCATGGTCAGGTTCGCGCAGGTCGGCGCCGGAAAGTCCGTCCGCGGCCGACAGGCCGTTTCCGCCGCCCGCGAGGTCCTGCACGCAGCACTGTCCACATTCGACCGCTTCGACGCGCGGCCATGGGTGCAGCGGGCCGGGACTCTCGAGGGCGTCCCGGCCCGCAATGGTGCCCCCAGACGTCAGCAGGCGTTGGTTCGGAAATCGGACACTGCGGTACCCGCGAACCCGCAGGTGAACGGCGCGAACCGGGCGTCGGCGCTGACGAAACGCTTGAACCAGGACACAAGCGCCCGGGACACCGTCGGATTGGCTGTAGTGGGGAAGAAGTGGCCGGCGCCCGCGAGCTCCACATAGGACTTCGAGCCGGCCGGCGAGGTGTGGAACGGGTGGCCGAGCTCGTCGGCGTGGACGGGCGCGGTGAAGCCGCCCGCGAACAGCGCCAACGCCGCCGCGACGGCGGTGACCGCTTGCCGTCTGGACTGCACTCGGTCTCCTTCCACGCAGGGGAGCGAACCGCCCGGGGTTCCCGTGGACCGCCATGGTGAGCGCGGTCCCGCCGGTCCGGCATCGGCGAAACCACCGGCCTTGACAAAGAAGCCGGCGGGTGCGTCGTTGGGCGTGCGGCACGAAGGGGTTACTGTCCATGGCGAACCCGGGCTCTGGGAGGACGCGATGATGCGCCGAATCGCCTTGCTGGTGGCCGCCCTTCTGTTCTGCGGCACGTTCTCCGCGTCAGCCGATCCGTTCGGTGGCGGCGGGCTCCGGGTCGAGGTGGTGTCCGGACCAGCGCAGTACGTCAGCGGTGGGGTGGCGCGTATTCGGGTGACGCTGCCGCCGTGGGCGCCGCTCGCCGCTTCCGTAACAGTGAATGGAAAGGACGTCAGCCCGGCGTTCAAGCCGGACTCCCAGGTACCGCACGCTCTTGAGGGCGTCGTTCGCGATCTTCCTTTGGGTACCAGCAAAGTCGAGGCACGATCGCAGCGATGGGACCGCGCCGCGCTGAAACTGGTCAAC
>CBIMJO010001332.1:0-3463 GCA_966244135.1 uncultured Actinocrispum sp.
GTCGAGGTCCTCGGTCAGTGCCAGTTCGACGACCGGCGTGGCCGCGAACAGCGACCGCAGGTCGGACTCCACGTCGGCCAGCACCCGCGGGTCGGGCTTGCCGGTGGCGAAGTCGTCGCGGCAACGTTCGACCGCCTCGTCGACAGTCAGCTCGCGGACGCCGCTGGAACCGTCGCGGCGAAGGAAGACGGTGGTGTCCGGCTGGGCGGCCGAACGCAGCCGGCCGGACAACGCGGCCGGCAGCTGCACCCGGCTCTTCTCACCGTTGTCGATCTCGGCGGTGAGCGCACCGTCGAGCTCACCGGCCCGCGCGATGGTCGCGGCGTCCAGGTACACGACCCGGGAGTAGCCCCACACCCGGCCGGGCAGATCGTCCAGGTGCCGGACCATGATGTCCTCGCCGAGCAGGTTCGCGCCGCGGTGCAGGCACCAGAAGCTGAACGTCGACTTGCCCGTCCCGGTCGGGGCGGACATCAGGGCGACCCGGCCACCGAGCTCGACACCGCCCGCGTGCAACGGGTAGTGCCGGGGCGAGCGGCACACGAGGTAGAGGAACAGCCGCTCGAGCAGATACCGGCCCCACACGATCGGGTCGCCCAGGTCCTGGCGTGCCAGCGTGATCGTCGCCGACCAGTCGGCAGGCGTGATCACCGCACGGGAGCCGCCGGTGTCGATGACGATCGGGTCGGCCGCGATGACCTCCTCCGTGTGCGGCGGGTTGACCGTGGGCACATCACCGCCGTCGGCCACATCGAAAACGAGCCGCACGGTCTGTGCCGCCTTGGCGAACGCGGCCGGTTGCTCCGTGCCGAAGAACAGATCGACGACTTCACGCGCCTCGGGATGGACCGAGCACACGACCTCGAACCCGTAGCATTCGCGGATCACCTCGTCCACGACGAATCACGCCCCTCCGAATTTCAACAGTGGTCTGGCAGCTGGGTGAGCCTGCTCCGCACGAACAACAGCGGCGGCCGGTCGGACAGGACGTCCATGGCGCGCACCTCGCCGAGCACGATGGTGTGGTCGCCGGCGAGGTGGATCCGGTCCACCACGCAGTCGAAGTAGCCGATGCCGTCGAGCAGGATCGGCGAACGGGAGTACGGCGCCGGGCGCCACTGGATGCCCGCGAGCTCGGCGTCGCCCACCGGCCGCGACGAGCTGGCGAACCTGTGCGCCACCTGCTGCTGGCCGGCGCCCAGGACGGTGACCGCGAACGCGCCGGACCGCTCGATCCGCTCGCGGGAGCGCGAGCTGTTGTTGACCGAGACGAGCACCAGCAACGGTTCGAGTGAGATCGACGTGAACGTGTTCACCGTCATCGCGTGCGGCTCACCGTCCACAAGGGTGCTCAGCACGGTGACCCCGGTCGGCAGCCTGGCCGCCACCTCGCGGAACCGGACGCTCTGGTCCACGTGCGCGGACGCGCTCATGCCGGTGCCGCGACCGAGGCCGAGGTGAGCTCGCGCAGTTCGTTGAGGAGCTCCAGTCCGGTGAGGACGGTCGCCTGCGGGAGACCGAAGTCGATCAGGCAGGCGATCTCGTCCACGCCGATGTCCCGCGCGCGCTCGACCATCCGGCGTGCCTTGGCGACAGTGCCGAGCAACGCCCCGTCGTCGTAGTAGCGGTCGAACGCGCGTCCCACGAGGAAGTCGATGTCCTTGTCCCGCAACGACGCCGGGTCGACCTTGCGCGCGCTGCCCTGTTGTGAGCCGAGCAGCAGCCCGAGCGAGCTGCGCAGGTAGTCCGACATCGGGCCGCGGACCAGTTCGCGCACCAGGTCCTCCTCCTCACCGAGGAAGGCGTGCAGCATCAGCACGACGTGGCCCGCCGAACCGGTCTGCGCGGCCGCCGTGCGGTACTCGGCGATCTTCGCCGCGAGGTCCTCGACGTCCTGGCCCAGCAGGTGGGTCAGCAGGCCGGCGCCCGCCCGGCCGGCGTTGCGGAAGGTCTCCGCCCCGCCCGCGCTGGTGATCCACACCGGCAGCTCACGCTGCACCGGCGGCGGGAAGATCCCCACCTGCTGGGCTTTGCCGGTGCCGTCGACGACGTCGATCTTCTCGCCCCGCCACAGCCTCCTGACCTGGTCGGTGTACTCGATCACCAGCCGGCGGCGGTCCTCGTAGTTCTCCGGCCGCAGGGCGAAGTCGACCGCGTGCCAGCCCGAGGCGAAGGACAGGCCCACCCGTCCGCCGGACAGGTTGTCCACAACGGACCATTCCTCGGCGATGCGCAACGGGTGGTGCAACGGGGCCACCACACTGCCCGCCCGGATCTTGATCCGCTCGGTGACGGCGGCGACAGCCGCGCTGGTCACCGACGGGTTGGGGTACAGGCCCCCGAAGGGATGGAAGTGCCGCTCGGGCGTCCACACCGCGCTGAAGCCGTTGCGGTCGGCGAACCGGGCTCCGTCCAGCAGGAGCCGGTAGCGGTTGGAGTCGAGCTCGCGGCTGTCGTTGGCGAAGTAGAACAGGCTGAAGTCCATTGTGGAGTGTTCCTTGCGTTGTCAGGCCTTGGCCGGGCTGGCGGCGTCCTGCGCCGGCCGGGTTCGTTCCGCCCACCTGGCGACCGAGGGTGCGGCCAGGCCGGCGGCGAGCAGGACGGCGGCGAACACCAGCCAGCCCGGCCAGCCGAGGCCGATGATCAGCGTGGTCGCCGCGACGGGGGTGATCATCGAGCCGAGCTGGCTCGACATGCCGAACAGTCCCTGGTACTGCCCATGTGCGTTCTCCGGGGCCAGTTCGTAGGACAGGGCCCACGATCCGGCGCTGTAGAGCAGCTCGCCGAAGACGTGCACGAGGGCACCCACGCCCAGGACGACGACCGCGAGCCAGGCGGGTTGCCCAGCGGCGAGGGCGAACACACCGCAGCAGACCGCGAGCAGGATCCCGCAGCGCTGCATCGCCCGGGCGCCACCGGTTATGTCCTCCGCCCCCTTGCTGGCCCGTACCTGGAACAGCACGACCATGACCGTGTTGAGCAGCAGGATGCCGGAGTAGACCCAGGTCGGTGCGGCGGTGCGCTCGGCGATCCAGATCGGCAGGGCGACGGTGAGAATGCCGCCGTTCATGATCAGGATCGCGTTGAGCAGCGAGACCACCACGAACGGGCGGTCGCGCAGCACCACCCAGGTCGGGCCGTCCTTGGCCTTCTCCGCCGCCGGGACCGGCGGCAGCACCAGGAAGATCGCGCCCGCGACCAGGTAGAGCACGCCACAGGCGATCAGCAGCGTCACGTATCCGGTGCGGGAGTCGAAGTGCAGCGCCACGCCACCGGCGATCGAACCGATCGAGATGCCGATGTTGGTGATCGACCGCAGGTACGCCCGCGCGCGCACTCTTTCCTTGCCCTGCACCACACCCGCGACCAGGGCGCCCCGGGAGGCGTCGGCCGCGGACTGGGCGGCGATCACCAGTGAGGAGGCGACGACGAACCCGGCGAAGCCGCCGACCAACGCGTATCC
>CBIMJO010001333.1:0-3458 GCA_966244135.1 uncultured Actinocrispum sp.
GGACCGTCTAGACCAGCTGCGACTGGTTGTACTCCGACTGACGGATCTGGCGCACGTTCCGGCGGTGCGCCACCAGGGCTAAGACCAGCACGAGTAAGGCGGTCCCGACCGCGCCCGCGCCGACGATGAGCACCCAGCGGGTCCAGGACATCCCGGACTGGTCGCTGTACTGCACGGTCGCGCTGAACTCGGTGACCTGGCCCGCCTTGGCGTCCCAGGCGACGCTGTTGTCCTGCTCCACCCGGCCGTTGGTCTTGCCGACCTGGGCCGGGAAGGCGATCTTCAGCTGCACGTCGACGCCCTCCGGCCGCAGCTGGGTCAGGTTGATCGACCCGGCCAGCGAGACGATGTCGCCCGAGCGGCGGAAGTTGAGCTGGTACTTGGCCGACTGGCTGCTGAGGTTCTGGCTGAGCGTGCGGACCTGGTCGAAGTTCAGGTTCTCGAAATGCACTGTCTGGCCGATATAGCCGTCCGCCGCGTACGGCGTGAGCGTGACCTTGTCGGTCAGCTCGGCGGAGACGGTCAGCGGCGGGCCGGTGTCCTCGGGTTTGGTCTGGACCGTCGCGATCTCGATGGTGCCGGAGACCAGGTCGTCCGAACCGAGGGCCATGGCCGCGTGCACACGCACGCAACCGGCCAGCGCGAAGGCCAGCATGAGCACGAGGGGGAGGGCAGCCCACCGGCGGGCTGGGCGGTGGGAAGCCGGATGCACCGGATCATCGTGCCAGCTCTGTCCAGTAGTTTGCGAAAGAAGTCGGGCCCGCCGCCGCATTTCACGCGGTAACGTCCGGGCATGTCGTCCGAGTCCGCGAACGTTCACGAGGCCTGCAACCGCTACGTGGACGAGTTCGCCACCCTGGATCCCCTGGCCGCAACATATGCCGGAATCGCATCACATGAGTCCGGAATCACCGACTTCTCGCCCGACGGGGTGCGAGAACGGGTCGACCTGGCCGCGCGCTACCTGCGTGAGGTCGAGGCGATCGAACCGGCCGACGAGTCCCAGCACGCGGCCCGGGCGCACTTCCTGGAACGCCTGGGCCTCGAGGTCGAGCTGAACGACGCCGGCCTGGACATCGGGCGGGTGAACGTGATCTCCAGCCCGGTCCAGGAGCTGCGGATGGTCTTCGACCTGATGCCCTCGGACACCGCGGACGACTGGGCGGTGATCACCGAGCGCCTCTCGAAGGTGCCCGAGGCGATCACCGGCATGCGCGCCGCCCTGCAGGACGCGGCCCGCCGCAACCACCTGGCGCCGGTCCGCCAGATCACCAAGGTCGCCGAGCAGTGCGAGACCTGGGCCGGGCCGGGCGGGTTCTTCGGGTCGCTGGCGGAGACCGGCCGGGCGGTCGAAGGGGTCCCGGCGGACGGTCTTTCGGCGGCGGCGGGTGCCGCCGCCGAGTCGTATGCGGAGCTGGCGCGGTTCCTGCGGACCGAGATCGCCCCGCAGGCGCCCGCCAAGGACGCCGCCGGCCGGGAGGCCTACGAGCTGTGGTCGCGCATGTTCATCGGCGCCAAGCTCGACCTGCAGGAGGCCTACGAGTGGGGCTGGGCCGAGTTCTTCCGGGTGGAGAAGGAGATGGTCGCGGTCGCCGAGCGGATCAAGCCCGGCTCGAGCCTGTCCGAGGCCGCCGCGTCCCTCGACGCCGACCCCCGCTACCTGGTGCGCGGCCGGCGTGCGTTCGAGGAGTGGATGCAGCGCCTGTCCGACAACGCTTTGGCCGAGCTGCGCGGGGTGCACTTCGAGATCCCCGACGAGCTGATGCGGCTGGACTGCAAGATCGCCCCGGCCGGTGGTCCGGTGGGCGCGTACTACACCGGGCCGAGCGACGACTTCAGCCGGGCGGGCGCGATGTGGTGGTCGCTGCCCGCGGACCGCGACGAGTTCACCACCTGGCGCGAAGTGTCCACTGTGTACCACGAGGGCGTGCCGGGCCATCACCTGCAGATCGCCACCGGCGTCTACCAGGCCGAGTCGCTCAACCGGTTCCAGCGGCTGCTCGGCTGGGTGTCCGGGCACGGCGAGGGCTGGGCGCTGTACGCCGAGCGGCTGATGCAGGACCTGGGGTACCTGACCGACGACGGCGACCTGATGGGCATGCTCGACGCGCACCTGTTCCGCGCCGCCCGGGTGATCATCGACATCGGCATGCACCTGGAGCTGGAGATCCCTGCGGGCAGCGGGTTCCACGACGGTGAGCGGTGGACTCCCGAACTGGGCCTGGAGTTCATGCTCACCCGCACGATCACCGACCCGGCCCATGTGCACGACGAGATCGACCGGTACCTGGGCTGGCCCGGCCAGGCACCCGGCTACAAGCTGGGCGAGCGCCTGTGGCTGCAGCTGCGCGACGAGGCCCGTCGCCGCGCCGGGGATTCCTTCGACCTCAAGGACTTCCACATGCGCGCGCTGCGCCTGGGCTCGATGGGCCTGGACAACCTGGGTGCCAGCCTGCGCAGGGCGTGACCTCGCCGGCCGGAGGGAGCCGCTCCCTCCGGCCTCAGCGAACGGTGAGGCCGTTGAGGATCAGGTCCACCACCGCGTCGAAGGCGTCCTCGATCCCCTCGGACGACCAGTGCGCGGCGTACGCGGGATCGTGAAACCGCGCTGTGGCGTCGAAGATGGCCTGCGCGGTCAGTGGGATGTCGACCGGTGCGAACTCCCCGGCGGAGATGCCCTGGCGCAGGATCACCTCGATCTCGGCGACCATCTTCGCGATGTGCTCGGCGACCACCCCGCTGGTCTCGCGCACCAGCACCTCGAACGTGGCGAACAGCTCCGGATCGTCCAAAGCCTTGTGCCGCTTGGCCTCGAACAGGCTCCACAGCCATTGCCGCAGCCGCACCGGCGCGGGCGCCCGCAGCGCCAGGGCAAGCGTGACCGAGGCATGCGCGCGGTCCAGCCAGCGCCGCGTCACCGCCTCCCGCAGGGCCGCCTTGCTCGGGAAGTGCCGGTACACGCTGCCATGGCTCACGCCGAGCGCGCGAGCGACGTCCACGACGGTGGCCTTGGCCGGGCCGAAGCGGCGCAGAACATCCTGCGCCGCTTCGAGAATCTGCTCACCGGTGAGCGCTTCGGCCATCAGCGCTCGCTGTCCAGCATGGCCATCTGGGCGGCCGCGTACCGGCTGCCCGCGGCCGCGCCGTCGGGAACGGCGCCCTCGATCTGGTCGAGGTCCGCCTGTGACAGGTCCACTTCGAGCGCTCCGATCGCCTCACTGAGCCGCTCCCGCCGGCGGGCGCCGACGAGGGGCACGATGTCCTTACCGCGCGACAGTACCCAGGCGATGGCGATCTGGGCGACGGAAACCCCCTTGTTATCCCCAACCATGCGCAAAGCATCCACAAGCTCGAGGTTGTGGCTGAGGTTCTCGCCCTGGAACCTCGGGTCGCCCCGCCGGTAGTCGCCCTCGGGGTAGTCGTAGAAGTCGTAGCGCAGGCCGTAGATGAACTTCAGG
>CBIMJO010001334.1:0-3458 GCA_966244135.1 uncultured Actinocrispum sp.
CCGTGGAACACCCAGTACTACCGGCTGATCGGCCCGTCCTACCCGCCGGAAGGCACGCTGGTGACCCATCAGGTCGTCAAGAGCGCCTTCGAGCTGCCGCGAAACGCTGTTCTGTCAACGGGAAGGCAAGTCCTCACTGGACGGTCCTGGTCCGGCAACGGCCGCATCCGGCACGTCGACGTGAGCACCGACGGCGTGACCTGGTGCCGCGCGCGGTTCACCACCCCGGCACGGGAGAACGCGTGGGTGCAGTGGGAGTTCCCTTGGCACCCCACGACTCCTGGCGCCTACACCTTGCGGGCGCGAGCCACCGACAGCACAGGCGCGCGGCAGCCCGACGTCGCTGTCTACAACTCCCAGGGATACCTGTTCGACGGGATCGTCCAGCATCCGGTGACGGTGGCCTAGTTTTTCGCCGCCCAGGCGGCGATCTGGGTGCGGGTGGACAGCCTGAGCTTGGCGAGGATGTGCTGGACGTGGGTCTCCACGGTCCGCACGGAGATGTGCGTCGCCGCGGCGATCTGTTTGTTCGTCAGGCCTTGGCCGACCAGCAGGGCGATTTCCTGTTCCCGCTTGCTCAACGGGTCGCTGCTGCCGCCGGTCAGCTCCCGTGCCTGTGCGAGCAACGGCCGCATCCCGAGCGTCTCCGCCTGTGCGGCAACGGAAGTGGCCAGAGCCAGGGCCTCGTCGCGGTCGCCGGGCCGACGCCGCCTGATCAGCACATGGGCGAGATCAAGTCCCACAGTGGCCACATACGGCCGAAGACCCGACCGTTCGTTGATCTCCAGCGCCTGGCGATAGTGCCGGACCGCGTCGTCGAGCCGGCCGACCGTGGCTGCCGCCTGCCCCAGGGCGCCATGGATCGCGCCATGCAAGGTCACCACACCGGCGCCACCACAGGCGATCAGCTCGCCGTACGGGAGCAGCCGTTGGTATGCGGCCTGAGCGGTCTCCTTGTCGTCGAAAGCCGCTGCCAGGATGACGAGTCCGGCCATCACGGACAGGAACCGCATGCCACCTATGACCTCGTGCACCTGCGGGGGGTGGTAGCTGCGACGAGCGATGTCGAGCCGTCCGCGTTCCGCGTGCCAGCCGCCGACCATCGCCGCCACGATCTCCGGCGGGTGGAACAGGTACCGTTCGCCGTATTCCGCGAGCACATCGGCGTCGTCACCGGTCATCCCGGCCACCGTCGCCACGACCGAAACGGTCACCTGCATGACCACCGAACCACCGGTGTCCTTCACCAGTTCCAGCGCGGTCTCGGCGAGTTCACTGGCACGCTTGAAGTTCCCACGCGCGTGAGCCACGGCCGCCTGTGCCCGGACGTGATGCCAGTGCGCGACCGCGGTCCGCATCCGGGCCGCGGCCTCGCCGACCGCCGTCAGCTGAGCTTCGGCATCGTCGAGACGACCGAGCTGGCAGTACGCGTCGAACCGCCACATCCGGCCCCACAGCAACGCTTCGGCATCATCGTCGGCGACACCCAGCGCCAGCATCCGGTCCGCAAGGGACAGTCGCTCGTGGACACCTTCCGGGCCGGAGCACGCGAGCTGGCGGGCCCGCAACGCCGAGCGCAGGGCCTGCGGGTCCCCGGTCCGGCCGGCGATGGCGAGCGCCTCCTCGGACTGGGCGACCGCCTCGGGCGCCCCGGTGAACGCTCCCTCGGCCGCCCGTTGAGCGAGAAGCCGTGCGCGCAAAGGGTTGTCGTCCAGGGGCAGGGCCGCGAGCGCTTCGTCGCAGAGCGCCTTGCCGGTGCTGTTCCAGTCCGCGCTGCTCATCGACTCCATCGCCAGCGCGACTTCGGCCATCGCGTTGGGGTCGTCCGCCTCTCGCGCGGCGATGGCGGCTTCCCGCAGCGCTTCCTCGCCGCCGATCACGTCGAACCGGCGCAGCCGGGCGATCCCGAGCCGGCACAACAGGCTCGCGCGAGCCCTGGGTTTCAGATCGGGGAATGCCTCGAGCGTCCGCGAGTACAGGTTCTCCGCGTTCTCCCAGGCCAGCTGGGCTATCGCCATATCCGCCGCACGCTCGGCCCACTCGGCCGCCTTCACCGGATCGCCCGCGGGCAACGACTCCAGCCAGTGGTGGGCGATCTCGGCGACACGTGAACCGGAGTCGCCGCGTTGTTCGAAGTGGACGGCGATCCGCCGGTGCAGGTCCAGCCGGAGCGCGGTGGGCAGGTCCAGCCGCGCGGCCTCGCGGACGAGATCGTGCACGAACCGCTTGCCATCAACCAGGCCTGCCTGCGCAGCTTCGTCCAAAGCGGACAGAACCTCGGCGAGCGGGCGCCCCAGGACCTCGGCCAGCACCCCCGGATCCAACGAGGCCAGCAACGAGCCGGCCCGCAGAACCTCGTGATCAGGCAACGCTTTCAGCCGGGTCCGGACCGCATCCCGCACGGCGTCCGGCAGTTCGTCCGTGTCATGGATCAGGCGACCCAGCTCCGCCACGAAGAACGGGTTCCCGTGCGACTGCCTGGTCACTTTGGCCGCCACGACGTCGTCCACCGGCGCCCCAGTCAGGCTCGCCAGCTGCGTGGCGACCTCGGACTCGGTGAGTCCCCGGAGACGGATACGGGTCACCGTGTCCTCGCGGCTGAGCGAGGCCAGCGTCTCCGACATCGCCTCCTGCGCCTCGGTGTCCCGGTACGCGGCCAGGACCAGCAGCTTCGACGACCGGATGGACCGGGCCAGGTGGACCAGCAGGCGCAGGGTCGGCGGGTCGGCCCAGTGCACGTCGTCCAGCACGATCACCAGGCCGTCCGAGGCGGCGGTGACCAGGTACTCGGTGACCGCCTCGAACACCCGGAACCGTTCCTCCGCCGAGGTGATCGGCCGGGTCGGCCCGGCGCCCAGCTCGGGCGCGATCAGGGCGAGATCGCTGGTCAGCCGCCCGGCCGGGTGGTGCGCGGCCAGGCTGCGCAGCACCTGCCGGAACGGCCAGTACGGCGGGCTGCCGTCATCCTGCACCGCGCGGCCCCAGACAGCCGCGGCGCCGAGCTCCTGGGCCAGCCGGGTCTTGCCGATCCCCGGTTCGCCCGCGACCAGCACGACCTGGCCGGACCCGGCGAGCGCGGCCGCGCGCCGGTCGCCGAGCAGCTCGACCTCGGCCCGGCGCCCGACCAACCGTGACAACCCCACGGAAGGTCACGATAGGCGACCGGGCCGGTGATCAGCGGGTAGCGTGCCCGCCGGACAGGAACCACTTCAGCACGTTCATCGGACGAGTCCTTCCAGGACGGGCACGACCTCGGCCGGTGCGGGCATCGCGGCCATCTCGTCGGCGATCCGCTTGGCGGTGAGCCGTTCCGGGCCATCGGTGAGCAGCTGCTCGACCGCGGCCTGGATGGCGCCCGGAGCCTGTTCGTCGTTGCGCAGCGCCCGGCCGGCCTGGATCCGGGTGACGGTCTCGGCGTTGATGAACTGGTCGGCGCCCTGCGGCAGGATCAGCTGCGG
>CBIMJO010001335.1:0-3454 GCA_966244135.1 uncultured Actinocrispum sp.
TGCCGTAGGGGTTGGCGTTGACCAACTCCACCGCCGCATCGAAGGTGGGCACGCGCACGACGCTCAGCACCGGCCCGAAGATCTCGTCGGTGTAGATCGGCATGTCCGGCGTGACGTGGTCGAAAAGCGTTGGCGCCAGCCAGAACCCGGAAGCGTGCCCGTCGGGGGTGTGGCCACGGCCGTCCACGACGAGCGAAGCGCCCGACTCGACACCGGCGTCCACATAGGACTGGACGCGGTCCCGGTGCACCCCGGTGACAAGCGGGCCCATCTGGGAGGTGGGGTCGGTGCCAGGACCAGTTGTCAGCGAAGCGGTCCGCGAGGCGATGGCCGACACGAGGTTGTCGGCGATGTCCCCCACGGCGACGACCACCGAGATGGCCATGCACCGCTCGCCTGCGCTGCCGTAGCCCGCGGAGACAGCCGCGTCGGCGGCGACCTCGACGTCCGCGTCGGGGAGCACGACCATGTGGTTCTTGGCGCCGCCCAACGCTTGCACGCGTTTGCCGTTGGCGGTTCCGCGTGAATAAACGTGTTTGGCGATCGGGGTGGACCCGACGAACGACACCCCAGCGACATTGGGGTGGTCCAGCAAAGCGTTCACCGCCGACGCGTCACCCTGCACGACGTTCAGCACGCCGTCCGGGAGCCCGGCCTCCTTGAACAACTCGGCCAGGCGGACGGCGGCCGAGGGGTCGCGCTCGGAAGGCTTGAGCACGAAGGCGTTCCCGGCCGCGATCGCCAGCGGGAACATCCACATCGGGACCATCACGGGGAAGTTGAACGGGGTGATCCCGGCGACCACGCCCAGCGGTTCACGCACCGAGTACGCGTCGACGCCGCGGGAGACCTGCTCGGAGTGCTCACCCTTGAGCAGGTGCGGGATGCCGCAGGCGAACTCGACGACCTCGAGTCCCCGCTGCACTTCACCGGCGGCGTCGGAGAGCACCTTGCCGTGCTCGGCGGTGATGATGGCGGCCAGCTCGTCGCGGTGGGTGTGCAGCAAGTGCCGGTAGGCGAACATGATCCGGCTGCGAGTGGACAAAGAGGACTCGGCCCACTCCCGTGCGGCCTTCACCGCGGACGCCACCGCGAGGTCCACATCGGACTTTTCGGCCAGTGCGACCTGCTTGGAGATCGCGCCGGTCGCGGGGTTGAACACGTCGCCGGTGCGCACCGACGCGCCGGTGGTCCGGGCGCCGTCGATCCAGTGCGGGACCAGTTCTGTCACTCGTCAGCTCCTTGCTTGTGTGGTCGCGCGAACCACGAGGGATGGGTGCAGCAGCTTGCGGATCGGCTCGGTGCGCTCGCCGCGGACCCGTTGCAGCAGGGCCTCCCCGGCGAGCCGGCCGATCTCGTGCCGCGGCTGGTCGATGGTGGTCAGGGACACGTGCCGCAGGCCGGCCAGCGAGGTGTTGTCGTAGCCGACGACCGACATGTCCTGTGGGACACGCAGGCCGGCCTCTTCGAGAGCGGAGATCGCGCCGACGGCGTTGAAGTCGTTGGCCGCAACGAGGGCCGTGGGCAGCTGCCCGCCCTCCAGGAGCTGCCGGATCGCTTTGGCACCGGCGATGTCGGTGTACTCGCTGGGGATCACCCACGGCGTCAGCCCATGCCGTTGCATAGCGGCGATGTACCCGCGGCGGCGTTGGGGCGCCTGGGAGCCGACACCGCCGTCCAGGTGGGCGATCTTGGTGTGCCCCAACGAGACCAGGTGGTCCACGGCCAGGCCCGAGCCCGCCTCACCATCGTCGTTGACGGTGTCTAAAGTGGACAACCGGGACGAGCGGGCGACCAGCACAGTCGGCGCTTGCTCCGCTGCCGTCGCCAGCGTGGTCGGCGGCACTACCGGACCTAGCAACGCCAGCCCCGCGGGCCGGAACCCCAGCAGGCTCGACACCGCCCGCTTCTCCCGCGACGGCGATCGCCCGCCGGTGTTGATGATCAGCTCGAAGCCCTCGTCCCTGGCGACCGCGTCCAGCCCGTCCACGACCTCGGCGAAGAACGCGTTGTGCAGGTCGGACACCATCACGCCGAGCACTGTGGACGTACGGCTGGCCAGCGACCGGGCCATCGCGTGCGGCGAGTAGCCGAGCTTCTCTGCGGCGTCCAGCACGGCCTTGCGCCGCTGCTCGCTGACCTTGGGCGACCCCCGCATGACCAGCGAGACCAACGCGCGCGACACCCCGGCGACGCGGGCCACGTCCTCCATGGTCGGGTGCGTCACGACAGCCTCCAGTAACAAGCGGGCAACCAGTTGTTGATTCGGCCTTGACACCTATTGGTGCACGTTACAGCATTAGAGCGCTCCAACCTAGTAGAGCGCTCTAACGATAGACAGGGCTTGACCAGCGGATCCTTTGGAGAAGCATGCGTATCGGAGTAGCGGGGGTCGGCCGCATCGGCACGATGCACGCCGGGAACCTGGCCTCACTCGACGCGGTCGGCGAGGTGGTTCTGTTCGACCCGGTGCCCGGCCGGGCCGCCGCGGCCGCGACCACGATCGGCAAGGCGCGGGCCGTGGACGACCTGGACACCTTGCTCAGGGACAGCGACGGCGTGCTGATCGCGACTCCGACCGACACCCACCCGGAGACGCTGCGCCGCGCGCTGGCCGCCAAGGTCCCGGCGCTCTGCGAGAAGCCGATCGCCAGCGACTACGCGCAGATGAGCGCCCTGGTGGACGACATCGAGGCGTCCGGCGTCGAGGTCCTGGTCGGCTTCCAGCGGCGGTTCGACCCGGCGATCGCCGAGCTGTACCGGCGGATCCGCGCGGGCGAGGTGGGCAGGCTCTACCTGGTGCGGGCGGTCGGCAACGACGCCTCGCCGCCGGACTTCGGCTACCTGCCCGCATCCGGCGGGATCTTCCGCGACCTGCTCATCCACGACCTGGACGCGGTTCCGTGGCTGGTCGGTGAGCCCGTCGTCGAGGTGTTCGCGTCCGGGTCGGTGCTGGTGCACGAGGCCTTCGCCGAGGCCGACGACGTCGACAATGCCGTGGTCATGCTGAAGTTCGCCGGTGGCGCTCACGCGGTGCTCGCCGGTGGACGGCACGACCCGCTCGGCTACGACCACCGCATCGAGGTCCTCGGCAGCAAGGACTCCCTGGCTGTGGGCGTGGACCCGCGTACCCCGTTGACCTCGCTGGAACCCGAGGGCCCGGTCGTGGCGACCGACGCCTACCCCGGGTTCCCGGAACGCTTCCACCGCGCCTACCTCAACGAGATGGCCGTGTTCACCGACGTCGTGGCGGGCAAGGTGGCCAACCCCTCGCCCGCCCGCGACAGCCTCACCAGCCTCGCCCTCGCCCTGGCCTGCGACGAGTCGCGCCGCTCGGGCAACCCGGTCCGGATCACGCAGGAGGTCACCGCATGAAGCTCGCCGGGGCACCGATCTCGTGGGGCGTGTGCGAGGTTCCCGGCTGGGGCCTGATGCTCGACCGCGACCAGGTCCT
>CBIMJO010001336.1:0-3451 GCA_966244135.1 uncultured Actinocrispum sp.
CGAACAGGTCCCAGTCGGCCAGGTTGTCCTGCGGCGCCGCGGTCCCATCGGGATAGGGCCCGGCGGGTCCGGTCGGGCTGGCCCACCGCGGGGTGCCGCCGAACACGAACAGCGGCGGAACCCCCAGCGTCTCGGCGCCGCTCACCTGCCGGTCCAGCACCGACCAGTCGAACTCGCCCGGCTGGCGCTGGACCTCCGACCAGCGCGTGCCACTGTCCCAGAACCGCACCGCGCCGACCTTGAACGCGGGCATGGCCCCGCTGCCGCTGTTGATCGTCACCCCGAACAACGTGCCCGGCACTGGCGCGGGTGGCAGCAACCAGGCCGGGCCGGAGATCCGCTGCTGGCCCGGGGCCGGACTGGCGCCGGTCGGTGAACTGCCGTCGCCGGAGGCCGCGGCCATGATCAAGATCGCGGCCAGCGCCACCCCGGCCAGCGTCTGCAGACGCCGTCGGCCGACCCTGACCGGAGCCGGTGGTGCTGCGGGCGTCGAGCTGGGCTCAGCGACGGGGACAGGGACGGGGATAGGGGAGTGCTCATCGGATGTCGTGGCGCGCAGCCACAATCGGTGCAGCAGCACGAGATCCTGCCGGTCGGCGCCGCACACCAGCGCGATGCGCTCCAGGACGCCGAACTCCTTCGGCACGCTGGACCCGGTGCAGTACCGGTGCACTGTGGACCTGCTGAGGTTGGTCCGGCGGGCGATGCTCTCGTAACTGCGGCCACTGCCGACCTTCAACCGTTCCAGCAGATCACCGAGGTCCCTGGACCCGGAACCGCCCGCCATGAGGCCCCCGCACATTCGATCAACCGGCCACCCGGGCCACCGCCGTGTCTATCGACGACCGCGCACCGGCCGTCACAGCTGTAGACGATCACGGCGGATCCACATAACGGCCACGCGGGTCGTTCACCGTGGATTCGCCGGGAATTGCTGCAAACGGACCAAGCTGTTCCCGATCAGCGGCCGATACTGACCAGGCCCTTGTCCCACACCGGTAAGCGGAGTTCCCATGGCAGAGGTCAATCGCAGGCGTTTCCTCCAGCTGGGCGGCGGCACAGCCGCCATGTCGATGCTGTCGACCAGCATCGCCCGCGCTGCGGAGATCCCGGCGGACCGGCGGACCGGGACGCTGCGGGACATCGAGCACATCGTGGTCCTGATGCAGGAGAACCGGTCGTTCGACCACTACTTCGGCACGTTACGAGGGGTGCGCGGGTTCGGCGACCCGCGGCCGGTCACGCTGCCCAGCGGCAAACCCGTGTGGTACCAGTCCGACGGCAGCCGCGAGATCCTGCCGTTCCGGCCGGACGCGGACAACCTCGGCCTGAAGTTCATCCAGGACCTGCCGCACGGCTGGAACGACACACACGCGGCCTGGAACCAGGGCAAGTACGACAAATGGGTCCCCGCCAAGGGAACCACGACGATGGCGTACCTGACCCGCGCGGACATCCCGTTCCACTTCGCGCTGGCCGACGCGTTCACGATCTGCGACTCCTACCACTGCTCGTTCATGGGCTCGACCGACCCGAACCGGTACTACATGTGGACCGGCTACACGGGCAACGACGGCAAGGGCGGCGGCCCGGTCCTCGGCAACGACGAGCGCGGCTACTCCTGGACGACCTACCCGGAGCGGCTGGAGCAGGCCGGGGTCTCGTGGAAGATCTACCAGGACATCGGCGACGGCCTGGACGCCAACGGCGGCTGGGGCTGGATCGAGGACGCCTACCGCGGCAACTACGGCGACAACTCGTTGCTGTACTTCGACAACTACCGCAACGCCAAACCCGGCGACCCGCTGTACGACAAGGCACGGACCGGCACGAACGCCAAGCAGGGTCAAGGACTGTTCGACACCCTCACCGCCGACGTGAAGGCAGGCCGGCTGCCCAAGGTCTCTTGGGTCGTCGCACCGGAGGCGTTCACCGAGCACCCGAACTGGCCGGTCAACTACGGCGCCTGGTACATCGCCCAGGTCCTGGACGCGCTCACCGCCGACCCGCGGGTGTGGAGCAAGACCGCGCTGCTGATCACCTACGACGAGAACGACGGGTTCTTCGACCACATCGTCCCGCCGTACCCGACCCAAGGCGCGTCCACTGTGGACACCACCGGTGAGATCTACGCGGGCGACGCCTCGCACCCGGCCGGCCCGTATGGTCTGGGACAGCGGGTTCCGATGCTGGTGGTCTCGCCGTGGAGCAAGGGCGGCTGGGTCAACTCCGAGGTGTTCGACCACACCTCGATCATCCGGTTCATCGAGCGCCGGTTCGGGGTGACCGAGCCGAACATCTCGCCGTGGCGCCGGGCCGTGTGCGGCGACCTCACCTCCGCGTTCGACTTCACCGGCGCCGACAGCAAAGTGCCGGCCCTGCCCGACACCGACGGGTACCAGCCGCCGGACCGCGACCGTCACCCGGACTACATCCCGGCCGTGCCGGCCAACCCGAAACTGCCCAAGCAGGAACGCGGTCTGCGTCCCGCCCGGCCGCTGCCCTACAACCCGGCCGCGGACGCTCAGGTCGCCAAGGACCGGCTGAAGCTCACGTTCGCCAGCAACGGCCCGGCGGCGACCACGTTCTACCTCACCTCCAGGTCCAACCCGAACGGGCCGTGGACCTACACCGCGGGCGCCGGGCGAACGCTGTCCGCCGAACTGGCTACCGGCGCGGCGGCCTACGACTTCACCGCCCACGGCCCCAACGGGTTCCTGCGCCAGTTCAAGGGCACCGGCGGCGGACCGGAGGTGGTCGCCGCGCACGACGGCCACGCCAACGAGGTGCGGCTCGTGCTGACCAACCCGACCTCGGCGACCATCCGGCTAACCATCGCGAACGCCTACGACCGCCACCGCCCGGACACCCGCGTCCTGCGGCCCGGCGAACGCGCGGTCACCACCGTGAACTGCCACAACAGCAACAACTGGTACGACATCACTGTGACCAGCGACCGGGACGCCCAGTTCCTGCGCCGCCTCGCCGGACACGTGGAGAACGGCTGCGCAAGCACCAGCGACCCGGCCATCGAGTGAGCTGTCAGTGCTGTGGCCGGATGAGTCTGCCCGTCCGGCCACAGCACTGGGTCAGGAAAGGTCTTGCAGGAACTGGGTGATCACCTTCGCGGACACCACCGGGTTCTGCAACATCCACCAGTGGCCGAGCCCGTCGAGTACTGCCAACTGAGCACCGGCCCGCTCGGCTGCGCGGCGCCTGGTCGCGTTGCTGCCCACGAACTGGTCGTCGGTGGGCAGGAGGGACAGGCCCGGCCGAGCGGCCGCCCTGTGCAGATCCTTGCCGTGCTCGGCGAGCGCCGGCTGCGCGGCCGAGCGGTAGAGGGCGAGGATCGCGCGGCCCATGTCGTCGCCCAGGGGGGGCGCCGTAGACGAGGCCCCCCGCCCCGCCGAGAACCACAACAAGGCCCAGGGGGCGCGGGGCTCCCCAGGGG
>CBIMJO010001337.1:0-3442 GCA_966244135.1 uncultured Actinocrispum sp.
CTCCAGGTGCGCGACGGTGGAGGTGCCGGGGATCGGCAGCATCACCGGGGACCGCTTGAGCAGCCAAGACAGCGCCAGCTGCGACGGGGTCGCCTTGTACTGCTCGGCCAGGGCGGCGAGCGGGCCGTCCGCGCCGGTCAGTCCGCCGGTCGCCAGCGGGTGCCACGGGATGAAGCCGATGCCGTGCTGTTCGCTGTAGTCGAGCAGGTCCTCGGCGGACCGGTTGGCCAGGTTGTAGCGGTTCTGCACCGTGCGGATGTCGGCCACCTCGCGCGCGGCCGCCAGTTCCGCGACCGTGACCTCACTCAGGCCGATGTACCGGACCTTGCCCTCGTCCTGCAGGTTCTTCAGCTCGCCGACCTGGTCCGCCAGTGGCACGGCCGGGTCGATCCGGTGCAGCTGGAGCAGGTCGATCCGGTCCACCCCGAGATGCCGCAGGTTCAGCTCGGTCTGCTGACGCAGGTACTCCGGGCGCCCGATCGCCGTCCACCGCCCCGGCCCCTGCCGGCTGAACCCGACCTTCGTGGCGATCACCAAGCCGTCCGGGTAGGGGTGCAATGCCTTGTGGATCAACAGGTCCGCCACGAACGGGCCGTACGCGTCGGCGGTGTCGATGAAGTTCACGCCCAGCTCGACGGCCCGCTGCAACACCCGCACCGCCTCGTCCGGATCCGCCGGGTCGCCCCACACGCCCGGCCCGGTCAGCTGCATGGCCCCGAATCCCAGCCGAACGATCTCCAGGTCACCAAGTTCGAAAGTGCCGCTGCTCGCGGCTGTCCCATCAAGCGCCATGCCAGTGCCAACCTGAACGACCCGTTCACCATTCCCGCGCATCGATCGGCCCAGCCACCATCAACAGGCATCCGATGTCTGTGCGACCGGGACCGGTTTCGTGATTGACGGCAATCCGTTGCGAAGCTTGCAATTTGTCCGCGACGGCTCGCCGGGCTGTCGCCCCGTTGCACACTATGCATCCTTTCGGGACCGGTTTCGGGTCGCCGGGACGGCTGCCGCCTCACCCTCTCAGGAACCTCGAAACCGGTTCCAAGCTGGGAGAACACGGCATCTGGGTATTCTTCACCGGCGTAGTATTGCCCGCTCAGCGGTCATCGGGTTACAGTCCGCTTTGTTAGGAAAGTTTCCTAACTGTTTAGCCGTTGTTCACCTCAGTCCGCCCTGCACGGCCCGAAGGAGCACGACGTGCACCATCCCCTCCGCCGCATTGTGCCCGCTGCCGCGTCGGTCACCGCCGCGGTCCTGTTGATCCCGTCCGCTGTGTCCCCCGCGAACGCTGTCGCGGATGTTCTGTTGTCCCAAGGAAAACCGGTGGCGACGTCCACCCAGGAGAGTTCCTCGCTCAATGGCGCCAAAGCCGTCGACGGCAACACGAAGACCCGGTGGGCCAGCGCGGTCAGCGCCGATCCCCAATGGCTGCGCGTCGACCTGGGCCAGTCGTCCACTGTGCACAGAGTCAAGATCACCTGGGAAGCCGCCTACGCCAAGCAGTACCGCCTCGAGATCTCCGACGACGGCACGCACTTCACCACGGTCACGACCGTCGACAACGGCGACGGCGGGACCGACGACCTGCCCGGCCTCAACGCGCACGGCCGCTACCTGCGCTTCGTCGGCACCACCCGGGCCACGAAGTACGGCTACTCCTTCTGGGAACTGCAGGCGTTCGGCGAACAGGCCGTCGACAACGAACCACCGTCCACACCGAACGGTCTGGCCGCGGGCACGGCCACCGCGAGCAGCATCGCCCTGAGCTGGCAGCCGTCCACCGACAACATCGGCGTCGCCGGCTACGACATCCTCCGCAACGGCCAACCCGTGGCCACAAGCGCAACGACCGAGTACACCGACACCGGGCTGACCCCGGACACCCAGTACACCTACAGCGTGCGAGCCAAGGACGCGGCCGGAAACACCTCTCCCGCAAGCACAACGGTGACCGCCAAGACGAAAGCCGGTGGCACCGGGGCGTTCGTGCTCGCCGCGGCCGGGGACATCGCCGAGCAGTGCACGGCGAGCGATTCGAGTTGCGTCCACCCGAAGACAGCGAAGCTGGTCGAGCAGATGAACCCGGCCGCCGTGATCACCATGGGCGACAACCAGTACGACGACGCGCACCTGTCGGACTTCCAGGAGTACTACGACAGGACCTGGGGCAAGTTCAAGAACATCACCCGCCCCATCCCCGGCAACCACGAGTCGTACGACGAGCCCAAGTTCCAGGGCTACCACGACTACTTCGGCGCCATCGCCACGCCCCAGGGCAAGAACTACTACAGCTGGGACATCGGCAACTGGCACTTCATCGCGTTGGACTCCAACGACTTCGTCACGCACGAGCTGGCCGAGCCCGCCCAGATCAGCTGGCTCAAACAGGATCTGGCGCGCAACACCAAGGGCTGCGTTGCCGCCTATTACCACCACCCGCGGTGGAGCTCGGGTGACCACGGCGACAACAAGGACAGCATCGCGCTCTGGCAGATCATGGTGGACAACAAGGTGGACCTGGTGCTCAACGGGCATGACCACGACTACGAGCGGTTCGTCCCGATGAACGCCGACGGCAAGTCCGACCCGAACGGCCCGGTCGAGATCGTCGGCGGTTCCGGCGGGGCGAACCTGTACGACCTGAGCCCCGCGCACCCGACGACGGCGAAGCTGCTCAAGACGTACGGCGTGCTCAAGCTGTCGATGACCGACACGACGTTCCAGACCCAGCTCATCGGGGTCAACGGGACGACGCTCGACAGCAGCCCGACCTACAGCTGCCACTGAGCATGTACATCGCGGCCAGCCGGTCAACGGCGACGGAACGGCCGGCACTGCGGGGAGTGTCGGCCAACGTGGTGGCGCTGGGTGCGGTGAGCCTGGTCACGGACATCTCCTCGGAGATGGTCACGGCCGTGCTCCCGCTGTACCTGGTGCTCGGTCTGGGTCTCAACCCGCTGCAGTTCGGGTTGCTCGACGGGCTCTACGCGGGGGCCACGGCACTGGTCCGGGTGGCCGGCGGGCACCTGGCCGACCGCTGGCGGCGGCTCAAGGCCGTCGCCGGGGTCGGCTATGGACTGTCCGCGGTGTGCAAGCTCGGCCTGCTCGCGGCCGGTTCCTCGGTGGCCGCCATCGGTGCGGTCCTCGCCGTCGACCGCACCGGGAAGGGCCTGCGCACCGCTCCGAGGGATGCGCTTATTTCGCTCTCCAGCGAGCCAGCTATGCTCGGGCGGTCGTTCGGGGTGCACCGGGCGATGGACACCGTCGGAGCCTTCCTTGGCCCCCTCACCGCGACTGCGGTGCTGGCGCTTTCGTTGGGCAGTTATCCGGCGGTGTTCTTTTCCTCCTTCTGTGTCGCCGCCTTCGGCCTGCTGCTGCTGATCCTGTTCGTCCGCGACCAGCCGGGCACCGTCGCGGCCACGTCGCTGCGGGCCGGGCT
>CBIMJO010001338.1:0-3439 GCA_966244135.1 uncultured Actinocrispum sp.
GTGGCGGCTAGAACACCAGCTCGCGCTGATACCAGGTGCCCGCCTTCCCGCCGATGTGCACCGGGTCGGCCGGGCCGATGGGGACGAACCCGGCTCTTGCCAGCACCTTCTGCGATGCGACGTTCTGGTGCGTGGTGGCCGCTCGCAGGGTGCGCAGCCCGTGCTTGTCCACCGCCAGCTGGCACAGCTGCAGGACGGTCGCGGTCGCCACGCCACGGCCGGCGACCTGCTGCGCGACCCGGTAGCCGAGTTCCGCGGTGTCGTCCTCGATGTCGACCAGGTTGAACCGGCCCAGCACCGAGCCGTCCTCGGCGACGAGCGCGTAGAAGGCGCAGATCCCGGCCTCTTGTTCGGCCAGCCGGGCGTTGTACCGGTCGGTGAACTCATCGAAGTAGGCGTCGCCGCGGTCGGAGATCGAGGCCGCGAAGTAGGCGCGGTTGGCCAGCTCGAACGCCAGGATCGCCGGGGCATGGTCGGCATGCAGCCGCGTGAGCTCGGGCATTGCCCGACCCTACCCACGTAGTGCCCTGCGGCCACCTCGTTTCCCGCAGGCGGGAGGGCCGGGGTGGTTGACAAGGGCGGTGTGGTGGCGAACTATCGGATCATTGGAGAGCGCTCTCCGAACCCTGCACACCACTGCCGCTGGAGTCATCGTGGACCCGTCGACTGTGGGCGCGCGCTCGCGCTCGGTTTTCCCTGTCCTAGCCCTGCTGTTGTCGTCGCTGCTCATCGTGCCCGCGCCGATCGTCGCCGCGGCTCCCACGGCGACCGCGTCCAGCGTCGAGAACGCCGGTACCCCGGCGGCCGCGGCGGTGGACGGCAACCCGAACACCCGGTGGTCCAGCCAGTTCGCCGATCCGCAGTGGCTGCAGGTCGATCTCGGCGCGCGCACCACCGTCACCCAGGTCGTGCTGAACTGGGAGGCCGCGTACGCGACGGCGTATGACATCGAGATATCAGATGACGCCAACAGTTGGCATCAGATCTACAGCACGACAACAAGTACTGGTGGACAGCAGACGTTATCTGTCAGCGGGACGGGTCGTTTTGTCCGCATGTATGGCAGGCAGCGCGCGACCGGGTACGGCTACTCGTTGTGGGAGTTCCAGGTGAACGGCGCCGCGAACGGACCCGGCGGCGTGCATGTCACCGGCAGTCAGGGCAATTGGCAGCTGACAGTTGACGGACAGCCATACCTGGTGAAGGGCCTGACCTGGGGGCCGCCGCCGCAGGATGCCGCGATCCGGCTGCCGGAGCTGCACTCGATCGGCGTGAACACCGTGCGCACCTGGGGAACCGACGGCACCACACTCCCCCTGCTCGACGCCGCCGCGAACAACGGCATCAAGGTGATCAACGGGTTCTGGCTGCAGCCCGGCGGCGGTCCCGGCAGCGGCGGTTGTGTCGACTACACGACGGACGAGAACTACAAGTCGACCATGCTCGGCGAGATCCGCCGATGGGTGACCGAGTACCGCAACCACCCAGGTGTGCTGATGTGGAACGTCGGCAACGAGTCGATCCTGGGCATGCAGAACTGCTACGCCGAACCCGCCCTGGAGCAGCAGCGGATCGCCTACACGAGGTTCGTTGACCAAGCGGCCCAAGCCATCCACGCCATCGACACCAACCACCCGGTCACCTCGACCGACGCCTGGACGGGTGCGTGGCCGTACTACAAGGCCTACGCGCCGAGCCTGGACCTCATGTCGGTCAACTCGTATGCGCAGGTGTGCAAGGTGAAGCAGGACTGGATCTCCGGCGGCTACACCAAGCCCTACATCGTCACCGAGACCGGGCCCGCGGGTGAGTGGGAGACCCCGCTGGACGTGAACAAGGTCCCGGCCGACCCGACCGACATCGAGAAGCGCGACGGCTACATCAACGCCTGGAACTGCATCCTGGCGCATCCAGGTGTGGCGCTGGGTGCGACGTTGTTCCACTACGGCACCGAGGGCGACTTCGGCGGGATCTGGTTCAACATCTTCACCGGTGGCGAGAAACGCCTGTCGTACTACGCGGTTCGCAAAATCTATAGTGGACTGACAGATGGCAATACCCCTCCGGTGATCAGGAACATGTCGTTGAGCCGGGTCACGGACGTGCCCGCCGGTGGGACGTTCACGCTGCGGGCGGATGTGTCCGATCCGGACGGTGATCCGATCACCTACACGATGGGGTACAACAGCAAGTACATCAACAACGCCAGCGGTCTCGTCCCGGCGCCGTTCACCGGATCGGGCACGTTCACGGTCACCGCGCCGCAGGGCCTGGGCGTGTGGAAGATCGACCTGTACGCCCGCGATGGTCACGGGAACGTTGGTATCGAGGGGAAGTCGCTGCGGGTGGTCGCTCCCCCAGTGTCCGGCACGAACATCGCCCGCGGCGCGGCGACGACCGCGTCGTCGTTCCAGGCGGTCGGTCCGGGTGCGCCTTATCCCCCGCAGGCCGCGACCGACGGTGACATGACCACACGGTGGGCCACTGACTGGAGCGATCCGCAGTGGATCCGGGTCGATCTCGGCCGGGTGACGTCCTTCAACCACATCCAGCTGGTGTGGGAGGCGGCGTTCGGCAAGGCTTACACGATCGAGGCCAGCGACGACGGGTCGAACTGGCGTCAGGTGTACGCGACCGGAGCCAGCGACGGCAATGTCGACGACCTGGCGGTCAACGGCAGCGGCCGGTACGTGCGCCTGACCGGGACGCAGCGCGGTACCGGGTACGGGTACTCCCTGTACGAGTTCGGGATCTACCAGTAGGCATAGTGATGGAGTGCGAACCGATGAGCTGACCGCGTTCCTTCAGGCCGAGATCGATGCCGGGCGGGTGCCGGGTGCCGTGTTGGGGATCGTGCACCGCGGTGAGGTGCACCTGGAGGCCGTCGGGTTCCTCGACCAGCCGCGGGCCGTCCCGATGCCGGTGGACGCGTTGTTCTGGATCGCCTCGATGACCAAGCCGGTCACCGCGACCGCCGCGATGCTGCTGGTCGAGCAGGGCAGGCTGGTGCTGGACGCGCCGATCAGCACCTACCTGCCTGGGTTCGCCCGCGAGGTCGAGCCTACGGTGCTGGACTTGTTGCGGCACACCGCGGGCATCCCGGAAGGCCTGCTCGGTGACACGGACGTGCACAAGCTGTATGTCGAGGCTGTGGGCAACGGCATGACCGCCTACACCGGTGCGGAGTTCGTCGACCGGCTGGCCGGTCTGCCGTTTCTGCACGCGCCGGGCGAGATGTGGCACTACGGGTGGGGCCTGGATCTGGTCGGGCTGATCATCGAGGGGATCGTGGGCACGTCGCTCGGGGAGTTCTTGCAGGACAACGTGTTCGAACCGCTGGGGATGACCAGTACGACGTTCGGGGTATCGGCGCCCGCGCGGTTCGCCCGGCCGCTGCCCGGGCACGAGCTGCCGGACCTGTCGGTGGCACGGTTCCACT
>CBIMJO010001339.1:0-3438 GCA_966244135.1 uncultured Actinocrispum sp.
CATCTGCCCGGCCGGGCGCATCGAGATGAAGGCGATGGAGATGCCGGCGAGGGTGCCCAGCATCGCCGCCTGCGGCGTGAACCTCCGGATGTAGGGGCCGACGAACGCGCCGATCAGCACGATCAGTCCGATGATGAACGACCACGCCAGGCCCGCCTGCCACGCCTTGATCGGGTCGTTCGTGCGCAGGTATACCGGCAGCATGATCACGAACGTCACGATGAACATGTGCGGCACGCTGGGCCCGTACGGCATGGCGGTGACGTCGGTGCGGTTCTCCTTGTAGGCCAAGCGTCTGCCGAGCCAGGCGTAGTAGACGTTGCCGATCAGCAGCTGGATGCCCAGGGCCGGCAGGATCACCCCGTACACGTCACCCGACGAGATCTTCGCGACGCCCAGGCACAACCCGGTGAGCACCAGCACGTTCACCAGGACGTTGAAGCCAAGACCGAAGAACGCGTTGAGGTCACCGCTGACCCACAACGGCAGTTTGACATTGGAATCTGAGCGGCTGCGGGCGCGGATGGACATGACCGGTTCCCTCCACGGGTCTCAACGTGCCGGGATGGTGAGAGCGGAAATCGCGGCGATGTAGGCGGACGACGGAGCGACCCAGCCGAAGATGCCGCCCTGCGCGGAGATCATCGCCAGACCGGCGTCCTGGAACTCGGGGAAGTACGAACCGACGCAGTCCGACAGCACCAGGCATTGATAGCCGCGGTCGTTGGCCTCACGGACGGTGGTGTGCACGCAGACCTCGGTCGTCACGCCCGTCACCACCAGTGAGGTGATGTTCGCCGTGGACAGCACCGTGCCGAGTTCGGTGCTGTAGAACGCGCCCTTGCCGGGCTTGTCGATCACCAGTTCGCCTTCGACGGGAGCGAGTTCGTCGATGATGCCGTGGCCGCGTTCACCGCGGACGAGGATGCGGCCGTTGGGACCGAGATCGCCGATGCGCATCGACGGGCGGCCGCGCTCGAGTTTGGCCGGCGGGCAGTCGGACAGGTCCGGCAGATGGCCCTCGCGGGTGTGGATCACGGTTACGCCGGCGGCACGCGTGGCCGCCAGGGTCCGCTGGAGCGGAGCGATGACGCCGCGCAGCCGGCTTACGTCATTGCCGAGCGTTTCGCCGAACCCGCCCGGTTCGACGAAGTCCCGCTGCATGTCGATCACCAGGACCGCTGTCGCGGAGGGCTCGAACAGAAACGATGTGGGGTCGGCGTCGACCGTCAGGGGAGTGGTCATCGGCTGTCGGGCCCTTTCGTTGCGATCAGTCGTCGGTTGTGGTCGCCCCGATCACGGCGTCGGAAGTGGCAACGGCCCCGAACACGCCACCCTGCATGGTCACCATCTTCAGCGCGGCCGCGTGGTTGCCCGGATCGGTCGCGCCGGTGCAGTCGGACAGGATCAGGCATTCCAGGCCGCGGTCGTTGGCCTCGCGCATCGTGGTGTGCACACACACGTCGGTGGTGATGCCGGTCAGGATCAGGTGGCTGATCGCGTTGGCGCGCAACACCAGATCCAGGGTGGTGGCGTAGAAGGCGCCCTTGCCCGGCTTGTCGATCACGACCTCGCCGGGCACCGGCGAGACCTCCTCGACGATCTCCCAGCCCGGTTCGCCGCGGACCAGGATGCGCCCGGCCGGACCCGCACTGCCGATCTCCGCGCCGATCCGGGCCGAACGCCAGCGCTTGTTGGGCGGCAGGTCCGACAGGTCCGGCAGGTGACCTTCCCGGGTGTGAATGACCAGCATGCCCACGTTGCGGGCGTGAGCAAGGAGTTTCTGCGTGCCGGGCAGGCCCGCTCTGGTCAGTTCGAGGTCGTAGCCCATCCGCTCGACGTAGCCGCCGGGTCCGCAGAAGTCGGTCTGCCAGTCGATGCACAGCAGGGCGACCCGGTCGATCGGCACCACCGTGTCGTAGGGCCAAGGGTAGGGGTCGGCCGGAACCGGTCCTATCCGAGCGGTCATAGATGTCGATTGTCGACCGTTTGATTTCCGGTAGGACTGTAGTCAGTTACGTCTCAGTTACCAGGCCCTGTCATTGATCTTCCCGGTTCACGCGGAGGAACCGGCGGACGTCGTGGTCCAGTACAAGTCCGATGTAGACGGTCATCGCGAGGACACGGATCCAGCCGGCGAGGTCTGGTGAGTCCGCGCCAGGCTCACGTCGGCCGGCGGCCCGCCCGGACCGGTGCCGAGCGCCGCGCACGGCGCGGGCGCCCGGCGGTGAGGCGATCCCGATATCGATGTGTTGGCCTAGCGGCGAACCGCTTCCTCTTCGTCGACTGGGATCCAGCCCTGGCCGAGGTCGATTTCGCCGACGTGGTGGTACGCGTCGGCGCCTCGCCGGGTGAACGTGTCCCGTAGCGGCACGGTGTTGCCGTTCATGGTGATGGTGCCCAGGAACCGCAGCTGGTCGTCCACCCAGCCCGCGGAGCGCTGAACCGCGCGTCCGCCGTTGCTGTCGTACCAGTCGGCAACGAACTCGTCGGCGGCCGGGTCGTAGCCCCACACATAACGTGCGCTCAGCGGGGACGGGTTCTCCGGTGTCGGCAGCTCGGCCGTGTCTAACGCGATCCAGAAGCCACGGTGTTCACGGGCGCCGTCGATGCGCATCTGGATCGGCTTGTGCGGGCTGAACGGGGTTTCGTGGAAGACGCCGGGTGCGTCCCAACCGCCTACGAAGAAGTCCAGGTCGCGGAGGCGCTTGTGTGGCACTGGGGCGCCGGCCTCGGTCGGATCGGATGCCATGGAGGTTCCTTCCTAGTCGCTCCAATTTCAAGAGTACACTATGGAAAACATAGTAAGCCACGGAAGTTGGAGTTGATAGGATGGCCGCGGTATGGCTGCGAAGGACGAACCGGCAGAGAAGGGGCGCACGAGCGGGCGCCCTGATTTCCACACGGCCATCGAGCTGATCGGCCGGCGATGGACTGGCTTGATCCTGGAGCAGCTGTTCTCGGGTGCGTTGCGGTTCAACGAGTTGCGTGAGCGCATCCCCCGGATCACCGATGCGATGCTGTCCCAGCGACTCAAAGAGCTCGAGCTGGCCGAAGTCGTGGAGCGGGTGGTGACGGTCGCCCGGCCGGTCGAGGTTCGCTACACGCTCACGGGCATCGGCGCGCGACTGGGACCGGTGCTGGACGCGGTCAAGGCGTGGAGCGTCGACTGGGCGGCTCACCGGGCGGCGAACTCGGTCAAGGCCCGGTGACCCAGGCCCGGGTATCCGACATCCGGGACGGCCGCTTCGCCCAGCGGTCGAGTTTGATCAGCGCGTCACTTGGATCGGCCTGCATTCCCTTGTCCTGGCGGCCGAACCACTCCTGACCACGGCCCAGAAGCTCGGCGTCCCCTCATGCCACACAGGGTCTGTGACAGGTACCTGCCGATCGCGAGTGCCCTTGAGGCTGGTGATTTCGCCGATGCCGGTGGCCGGG
>CBIMJO010001340.1:0-3437 GCA_966244135.1 uncultured Actinocrispum sp.
TGCCGTCGGCGGTCGAGGAGATGCTGCGCTGGCACCCGCCGGTTCTTGCCTTCCGCCGCACGGCCACGCAGGACGTCGTGCTGGGGGAGCAGGAGATCCGGGCGGGCGACAAAGTCGTTGTGTACCACGCTTCCGCGCACTACGACGAGCGGCAGTTCCCGGACCCGTTCCGGTTCGACATCACCCGGTCACCGAACGACCACATCGCGTTCGGCCAGGGCCCGCACCTGTGCCTGGGTGCCCACTTCGGACGGTTGCAGCTGCGGGTGTTCCTCCGGGAGTTCCTGACCCGGCTGCCGCCGGTCCGGCTCGCGGGGCCGCCGGTCCGGCTGACGTCGAACTTCATCAACGGGATCCTGCACCTGCCGCTCAGCTGGCGACCTCGGCGAGGACCGCGTCGCTGAGCACCGGCCACACCTCGGCGGCCCATTCGCCGAACGCCCGGTCGGTCAGCGCGACACAGGCGATCCCGGCGACCGGGTCGACCCACAGGAACGTGCCCGACTGTCCGAAGTGGCCGAACGTCTCCGGCGAGTTGTTCTTGCCGGTCCAGTGCGGGTTCTTGTGGTCCCGGATGGAGAAGCCCAGGCCGAAGTCGTTGGGCTTCTGGAAGCCGAACCCGGGCAGCACACCGTTGAGGCCGGGGAACACGACGTGGGTCGCCTCGTCGAACAGCTCCCGCGAGACCAGGCGGGGGGTGAGCAGCTCGGCGGCGAACTTGCCGAGATCCGCGACGGTCGACTCGCCCGCGTGGGCGGCACTGCCTTTGAGCGTGGTGTTCGTCATGCCGAGCGGGCCGAACACGGCCTCGGCGAGGTAGGCGTTGAACGGGATGCCCGAGGACTGCTGGACGGCCTCGGCGAGCGCCTCGAAGCCTTTGTTGGAGTAGATCCGCTTGGTGCCCGGCTGGGCCTGGATCTTGTCCTCCTGCATGGCCAGGCCGGACGCGTGGGCGAGCAGGTGGCGGACCGTCGATCCCTCCGGCCCGGCCGGCTCGTCCAGCTCGATCGCGCCTTCCTCGACGGCGATCAGGGCCGCGTAGGCGGTCAGCGGCTTGGTGACCGACGCCAGCGGGAACACCCGGTGCGCATCGCCCCGGGTGCCCAGCAGCCGGCCATCGGGCCCGACGACTCCCACCGCGACGTTGTCGACCGGCCACTCGTCCACCAGTTCCAAGCTGCGCATGGCGGAGACGTTAGCCGGGCGGGACGGTCGTGTCCCACCCGGCCAATCACTACTTGGCCGCCCCGAGGCAGATCGTGGTCGGCGGCTCCGGGAAGGTCATGGCGAGACCGTCGTCACCGCAGAGCTTCTCGTCGGCCTTGGCGCTGTCGACCTTCGTGACCTTGACGACCTTGCTGCCACCTTTGCCGCAGTCGGTCTTCGGGTACGACATGTCCGTGCTGGCCATGTCGTAGCAGGCGCCTTCGCTGAGCTTCGGCACCAGGCACAGCTTCGTGGACGGCGCGTTGCGCCCGGTCAGCGTGAACTCGTCGTAGTCGCCGCCGCACGTGGACGACGTCGAGGACAGTGCCTTGCCGACGGTGTGCGTCACCTCGGCCGAGCCGCAGTCGACCTTCTTGTAGTCCGGTTTGGACTCGGTGCCGGACACGTGCGCGCAGTCACCCGCCTTCGCCTGCGCGACATCGCTGGTGAAGTAGTTGAAGGCGTAGACCCCCACGCCCACCACGACGATGGCGATCAGGCTGATCAGCCAGCGCGGGAAACCCCTCTTGCGCTTGGGTTGCACGGCGGCCTGCGGCCACTGGCCCTGGCCGGGCGGCGGCACCTGGCCGACCGGCTGCCCCTGGGGCGGTGGCGGCATCATCGGCTGCTGCGGGTACCCCTGCGGCGGCGCGATGGGCGGCTGCTGACCGTACGGCTGCCCCTGGGGCGGCGGTAACGGCGGGTTCGGAGCGGACATTTCGGACTTCTCCCCTTCCTGGACAACAGGACCGGACGCGCACTGTAGAACACATACCGGACACCGTTGCGCTGGGGGTCACCTTCCCCATCAGGAGCGCCGATCCGCTGTTGCCCCAAGGGTTTCCCTACTCCCGGGCGAAGCACATCGTCCGCGGCGGCTCCGGGACCGACCAAGGCGCCTCACCCGCGGCGCACACCGAGATGTCGTTCCTGTCCTTGACCACTTTGGTCACCTTCGTCGCGGAGCTCGCGGCGCAGTCCACCTTCGGCTGCGGCATCCGCTCGCTCTCCATGTCGTAGCAGACGCCCTCGGCGAGGTTCGGGATCAGGCACAGCTTCAGCTCGGAAGTCTTGCTGGTCAACGAGAACTCGTCGTAGTCGCCACCACACGACGACTTGGCGAACGGGATCGTCCGCCCCACGATGTGCGTGACCTCCGCCGAGTCACACGGCACCGCCTTGTACTCCGGATCCACCACCGTCCCCGTCACCCGCGCGCAGTCCCCCGCCTTCGCCGCCCCCACATCCGCCCCGTCAGCCACCACATCGCTTGCCGTGCGAAGGATCAGCACGAGCCCGCCGCCGATCACGACCAGCGCGAGCACGATGATCACCGCGATCAGTGCGCCGGGGAACCTCTTCTTGGGCGGTGGCGCCCACGGTCCCACGTCCGGCGGCGGGAACATCGCCCCCTGAGCAGGCGGCGCCGGAAACATCGGCCCTTGCTGTTGTGGCTCTTCCGGCGACGGAATCGGACCGGACATACGAATTCTCCCCTTCCTGATGAACAGGACCCGATGTGCAATCTAAAGCACACACCGAACGCCGTTTCGGGAAGGGCGCATCACCTTCGCATATCCCTGCGGGACCTAGCTGACGGTTTCCTCGGCGTCCAAATGCGTGGCGATCAGGCGGAGGAGGAGGTCGTTGTTGACGGGTTTGGTGACGTAGTCGTTGGCGCCGGCGGCGAGGGTGCGTTCGCGGTCCTCGGGCATGGCCTTGGCGGTCACGGCGATCACCGGAAGGTCCCGGTGGGAGGACATTTCGCGGATCGCGCTGATGGTGGCGTTGCCGTCGAGTTCGGGCATCATGACGTCCATCAGGACGAGGGCGATGTCCTTGTACTGCTCCAAAGCGCGAACGCCGGCGACGCCGTTGTCCGCGTAGACCACGTCGAGGCCGTGTTGTTCGAGCATTGCCGTGAGGGCAAAGACGTTGCGGAGATCATCGTCGACGATCAGGATCTTCTCGCCGTGGAAGCGGGCGATCACCGGTGACTCGTCGGTCTCGTCGTCGGCGGCCTCGATCTGGGGGATCGCTGGGCGGATGACGTCCTGGGCGTTGGTGACCGGGAGGTACAGCGTGAATGTGCTGCCAGCGCCCGGTTCGCTGGTGACGTGCAGCTCGCCGCCCAGCAGTTGCGTCAGCTCCCGGCTGATCGACAGGCCCAGGCCGGTGCCGCCGTACTTGCGGCTCGTCGTGCCGTCGGCCTGCTGGAACGCCTCGAAGAT
>CBIMJO010001341.1:0-3433 GCA_966244135.1 uncultured Actinocrispum sp.
CGGCGGCGGCCAGGCAGGACGAAGGGCGCGGGCAGGGCGGGCGCCCTGCCCGCCGGAAAGCGTGTGGCCGCCGCCACCCCACACAAAATCGAACCGCGGGCGGGCCAAGGTGGCGCTTCCCGCCGCACTCGGGGAGCCCTCGTTGAGCCCCCGTGAGTCGTCCGTGAAAACCTGGACGTCGAACTCACGGAGGTTCTTTGTGGGACCATTACTGACAGTGGTGGTTCGCTGACTCGGTGGGGCATACCGGGTGGTTCTGCCGGCCAGCGGTTCTACCCGGGAGGCCGATTGCGTTATACGTGGTCGTAGTGAATCGGTGAGCCAGGACGGGAGAGTGGGTTGTCGTGCTGGGACTGCCCAAGCGAACGCTGATAGTGATCGCCGTGCTGGTCGGGGTCATCGTGTTGTATGTCCTGGGCAGCGACAAGCAGAAAGAGGGCGCCGGGGCCGCGCAGGGCGGCGGGACCGCGCCCGCGGCGAACGCCTCCGCGTGCCGGATGACGGTGACCGCGGACATCCTCAAGGTGCGGGCGTCGCCGGACCAGAAGGCCGCGCAGGTCGGCAGCTACAAGATGAACGCCGAGGTCGACGCGGAGAAGACGGTGCAGAACGGCTACCGCAAGCTCGGTGAGGGCAAGTGGGTGTCGAACGAATTCGTCAAACCGCTGCAAGGGCGCGATTGCGGGTAGGTAGTCTGCGCGCGTGCTTAGGCTTCTTGGCGTAGTGCTGGTGTTCGGGCTGGTAGCGGGCTGTGCGCAGAAGGTGGACGGGACGGCGCTGCCGATCGCGGACGCGCCGGCGACCTCACGCACCTCGAAGAGACCCCCGTTGCCGAGCGGCGGCCGCCCGTCGAGCACGTCGTCGTCCAAGGCCGCGCCTTCTGGGGTGTCACTCGACGGTGTGGTCGGCAACTGGGAGGGCACGTACACCTGTGCCCAGGGCGAGACCGGGCTCAAGCTGCAGGTCTCGGCGCCGGAGGGGGACAGCGCGCCGGCGATCTTCGAGTTCTACCCGGTGGCGTCCAACCCGGCCGCCAAGGCGGGCAAGTACCGGATGAAGGTCGCGGTCAGCGCGGGCGGGCAGATCACGTTCACCCAGGTGGAGTGGATCGACCAGCCGGAGGGCTACCAGATGGTGGACCTGGTGGTGTCGGGTGAGCCGAAGGACGGCACAATGACCGGCCGCGTGCTGGACACCTCGTGCCAGAACTTCTCGGTCACCCGCAAGTGAGGACACTTTCTTGATCGTCTCGACGGTGAACGTCAACGGCCTGCGCGCGGCCGCGCGCAAGGGGTTCTCCGAATGGCTGGCGTCCACCAGCGCGGATGTCGTGCTGCTGCAGGAGGTCCGGGCCACCCTCGACCAGTTGCCCGCTGAGGTCAGCGCGCCCGAGGGCTGGTTCACCGTGCACGCCCCGGCGGCCACCAAGGGCCGTGCGGGTGTCGCGATCTACAGCCGGACCGAGCCCGAGGCGGTCCGGATCGGGTTCGGGGCGCCGGAGTTCGAGGACAGCGGCCGGTACGTCGAGATCACGCTGCCCGGTGTGGTGGTCGGCAGCGTGTACGTGCCCAGCGGCGATGTGGGAACCGAGCGGCAGGCGGAGAAGGAGCGGTTCATGGCCGCGTTCCTGCCGTACCTGACCGAGATGATGGAGAAGGCCGCGGCCGGCGGCAACGAGGTCGTCCTCGGCGGCGACTGGAACATCGCGCACCGGGACACCGACCTGAAGAACTGGAAGGGCAACCGGGGCCAGTCGGGGTGTCTGCCTGAGGAACGTGCCTGGTTGGACACCATCGTGCACGAGCTGGGCTACGTCGACGTCGTGCGGGTGCGCCACCCCGAGGGACCCGGCCCGTACACCTGGTGGAGCTACCGCGGCCAGGCGTTCGACAACGACTCCGGCTGGCGGATCGACCTGGTTCTGGCAACACCCGGACTGGCGGACAAGGTCAGCTCGGCCGCGGTGGAGCGGGCCGCGGCGTACGCGGAGCGCTGGTCCGATCATGCTCCGGTGACAGTGGTCTTCGATTGATCTCGCCCATGCGGGCACGCCCCGCATGGGGAGAAACGATGCAATCGTGCACAATCGTCGCAGGAGGTGTGGAGGTGCAAGAGCTCATCAAGTCGAGGCGGCGCGAGATCGAAGACCTGTGCAGCAGGCTCGACGTGCTACGTCTTGACCTGTTCGGGTCTGCTACCGGGGATTCGTTCGATGAGGCCACGAGCGATGTCGATCTGCTTGTCGAGTTCGACGTACGGCCGGGGTTCGACTACTTCGGAACGTTCTTCGCGTTGAAGGAAGGCCTGGAGGAGATCCTCGGCAGACCGGTCGACCTCGTGAGCAGTTCGAGTATCCGCCACCCGTACTTCCGACGGACTGTGATGGAAACAAAGGAAATGCTGTATGCGGCGTGATCCACGGGCGTACCTGTGGGACGCGCTACAGGCTACGGACCTGCTCCGTGAGTTCAGTGCGGGCAAGTCGTTCGGCGACTATCAGGCCGATGCCATGCTCAGGTTGGCCGTCGAGCGGCAGTTCGAGATCATCGGCGAGGCACTGAACCAGCTCTCAAACTGGACCCGGAGCTCGCGTCTACGATTCCGGAACTACGTCGCATCGTGGCGTTCCGCAATATCTTGATTCACGGATACGCTACGGTCGATGACGCGCTTGTTGGCAGGTCCTCACGGACAAGTTGCCGGAGTTGACCTCGGTCCTTCGCAAGCTGCTTGCTGAACAGGGCGCGTGAAGACCATACGCCGGTCACAGTGACCTACTCGAACTGAACGACCTACTCGAACTGAACGAACCACCCTGGGGGCAGGATGGACACCAACGAGGCCAAGCGGATCGCGAACACCAACAGCGAACGCCAGCAGGCCGCGGCCACGTACGGCTGGCAGTTCCGGCCGGACGCGCCGGAGCTGCTGCAGCGCTGGAACGTGTTGCCGTTCAACCAGATCGGCGACAAGCGGCTCGCCTTCGGCGTGCTCAGCGGGAACCACCAGGGCCTGCCGTTCACGATGTTCGACTACCACCGGCGCCCGGTCGTGACGACCACGTTCACCCGGTGGACGAACAAGAAGATGAACGAGATGGACACCATCACCATCGACTCGGTCTGGGTGATCCCGCTGCCGGTGGCGTTGCCGCAGTTCACGATCGTGAGCAGCACCGACTCCAACTGGGACACCGAGCAGTACCCGGAGCCGCCGACCCACGACCCGAAGTTCAACCGCTGGTACAAGCTGATCGACACCAACCCGCAGGCGGCGCAGCAGATCCTGACGCCGCAGGTGATGGCGCTGATGCGGGAACAGAAGCTGCACACGTGGTCGCTCGCGGGCAACGAGCTGCTGTACGTCGAGCATCCCATCTTCGGCCGCACCAAACCGGACGAAGTCGTTGAGGCGCTCGGGAAACTGATGAGCC
>CBIMJO010001342.1:0-3433 GCA_966244135.1 uncultured Actinocrispum sp.
CCACCCCTCCCCCCCCCCGGGGGCCCCCCCCCCGGCCCCCCCCCCCGGGGTTGCGCGTCGGGGGCTGCGCCCCCCCGCACCCCGCGACCCCCAGTCCGGACAACGGCATGAGTCCAATGAGGACGCCCACTCGGTCGGCACCCAGCTGCCGGACGCCCGTGTACCAGAACGCGAAGGCCACGGCGGTCACCAAAGTGCCCAGTACTAATAACGCCGTGGCCTGCGTCCAGGTTGGCAGCGTCCAGTCCATTTCCCACATCGTGACCGTGAAGCCACCGACTGACGCACCGATGCAGGCCCATGTGGACGCAGCGACCGCGCCGATCCGCTCCACCACGCCCACACCGGCGAGGGTGAACGTCACCTCGCAGGCCAGCACCAGCAGAGCGAGCAGCAGGCCGGGGCCGTGCCAGGAACCACCGCCGGTGAGAACGACAACGCCCAGCACCACCAGCGCCGCCCCACCCAGTGCCCTGGGGTTCGGGCGCTCCCGGCGCAGGGTCGGCACGAGGATGGCCAGGACCAGCGGGCTGATCCCGATCACGGCCGACACCAGGCCCGGGGTGGCGTAGCGCTGCGCGATCAGGATGGTCGCGTTGAAGCCGAGCATTCCGGCCCCGACCATGCCGATCAGGCCGGGGATGTCACGTCTGCCCGGCAGCGGTAACCGGCCTTTCTGCCAGATCAGCAACGCGATCGCGCCGATCGCGTACCGGATCGCCTGTCCCTCCAGGATCGGGTAGCCATCGAGCATCCCCGTGATCGGCACCGAGCCGCCGACCAGCAGAGACGCGATCGCCGCCTGCCACATCGCCTTGTTCACCCCATCGAGGGTGCCGCAGATGTGGTACAGGCTTAAGCTCCACTTCCATGGCCGAGAACTGGACCACTTTACGGGAGCTGCTGCTGCCGGAGGCGCCGAAGCGGGGCCGGGCCATCGAGTCGGCGCTGCGCGACGCGATCCGTGACGGCCGCCTGCAACCCGAGGCGCGGCTGCCCTCCAGCCGTGATCTCGCGGGTCAGCTCGGCGTGGCGCGGGGCACGATCACGGCGGCATATGCGCAGCTCGTGGCCGAGGGGTACTTGCTCGCCAGGCACGGTTCGGGCACGACGGTCGCCGCGATCGATCCTGGCGGCCGCGATGCCGGACCGTCGGCGGCGCAGCCGGCGTGGCGGATCGACCTGCGTACGGGAATTCCAGCGCTGTCAGCGTTTCCGCGAGCGGAATGGGTTGCGGCGACGCGATCGGCGTTGGCGTCACTGACCGACGAGGAACTGTCCTATCCGGATCCGGCGGGATTCCTGGGCCTGCGCACGGAATTGGCGAGCTACCTCGGTCGGGTTCGCGCTGTTGACGCCACGCCCGACCAGATCATCGTCACCTATGGCGCAGCGGACATCCTGCGGCTGACGCTTGAACACCTGCGAATGACTGGTCACACCAGCGTCGCCGTCGAGGACCCGTGTCATCCGGGTGAGCGCGAGATGATCGCGTCCCAAGGACTTGAGGCCGTTCCGGTGCCGGTGGACGACCACGGACTGCGAGTGTCCGATCTGGCGAATACACACAGTCGGGCGGTCTTTGTCACCGCCGCGCACCAGTTCCCGCTCGGCGTGGTGCTCCATCCGGAGCGACGGCGCGCGCTACTGGAGTGGGCCAGGTCGGTGGACGGCCTGATCATCGAGGACGACTACGACGCCGAGCACCGCTACGACCGGCCGGCTCTCGGCGCCCTGCAAGCACTTGACCCGCATCGGGTGATTTATCAGGGCAGTGTCAGCAAGGTGCTCTCGCCCGCGCTGCGGCTCGGCTGGGGAGTCGTACCCGATCGTGTGTACTCCGCCATGGTCGCCCGGAAACGGTTGGCGGACATGGGCTGCGCCACCCTGCCACAGGCCACTTTGGCCTGGATGCTGCGATCCGGTGGCTACGACCGGCACCTGCGGCGATCCCGTTCGCTGTACCGGAAACGCCGGGACGCGCTACTGGAGGCGTTGGCGCACAAGCTTCCCGACTGGAAACCGATCGGCATCGCGGCCGGCCTGCACGTCGTCGTCCGGCTGCCGCACGGGATCGACGACCGCCCGCTGGTGCAGGCGCTCGCCGCCCGTGGTGTGAACGTCGCGGCCCTCACCGGCTACGCGACAAAAGGCACCTTCCCCGGCCTGGTAGTCGGCTACGCGACGCTCACCCCCGACCGCCTCCGCGCCGCCGTCACGGAGTTCGAGGCCGCTGCCCGCGCCGCGTGAGCATGGCCCACTCACGCGGCGCGACCAGGGGATCTCAGCCGACACGCTCGATGCGCGCCCGCCGGATCAGGAACTTGCCCGGCTCACGGACCTGTTCGAAGGCCGCGTTGTTGAGCAGGGCACAGCTTCCCGACACCGAGGTGACCTCGACGGTCGTGGCCTTGTTGTTGTCCAGGTTGGTCACCTTGAGCTTGGTGCCAACCGGGAACTGGTTGCTGGACGCGGCAGGCGCGCCACCCTCACCCGAAAGTGTCACAGTGGACCCCGCGCAGACGACCTGACCGACAGCGCCGCCACCGTTGTTGTTGTTCGCGGGAGGCTGCTGGTTCTGCTGGTTGCCTTGGCCGGCGTTGTTGTTGCCGTTGTTCGCGTTGTTATTGTTCGCGTTGTTGTTGTTCGCGGGCGCCGCATTGCCGTTGTCGGCCTTGACGTTCGCCGTGCAGCCCGCGGCCTTGCGGCGGGACTGGATCTGGTCGACGACCGCCTGGCGGTTCGCGATCCTGGCGGCGGACTGCGAGTCGGGGTTGGCCTGCTGGCCCGCGATGAAGTTCAGGTTGTTCTTCAGGGCCTGGTCGAGACCCCCACAGTCCTCACCGGAAGTCTTGGGCGCGGCCGCGGCGGCGTCGGCCTGCACATTCTTGTTGCACCCGGCGGCCTTGCGGCGCGACTGGATCTGGTCCACAACGGCCTGGCGGTTGGCGATCCGGGCCTCGGACTGGGCGTCCGGATTGGCCTTCTGGCCGGCGATGAAGTTCAGGTTGTTCTGCAGCGCGGTGTCCAGACCACCACAGTCCTCGGCGGCCTGGCTGTCGCCAGAGCTGAACGCGATCGCGGCGGCCGCGATGCCGCCGACGGCCAGCACAGCGGCGAGGCCGATCACGGCCCGCTTCCGGTGCCGGCCGGTGCTCTTCAACGGGGACATACACCACTCCTCAGGTCCTTACCTGCTCCTCGCCATGAACACGACTAGATAACGGACCTGGTTCAACCAATTCTCAAACGTGCTCACGTTCCACGAACGGAGCCAAAAGCCCAGGTACGGCCGCCTCGGCGAACTCGAGGCCCTCGTCCTGGCCGGCGTAGCGGGCCGAGTAAGAACCATTGCCCGCGGCGACGGTGGCCGTCACGGTGACCAGCCGGGGGCGGCGCTGGAAGATGGTCTGCCGGATCTTCCAGCCCGATG
>CBIMJO010001343.1:0-3430 GCA_966244135.1 uncultured Actinocrispum sp.
CGAGGAGGACCTGGCGATGACCGTCCTCATCCGGGCCGAGCAGCACAGCTTCATCAAGGCCATCAACCGCCAGCTCACCCACTACGGTTACCACATCGGCCAGATCTTGTTCCTGGCCAAGCACTTCGCGCCGCGGATGCCCGAGGACGGCTCGTTCGTGTTCTTCTCAGGATCGTCCGCCCGCAAGCCCACTGCTGGCATGCTGGCCGTCGGGGCGACCAACGGGGCGGTCGACGTGGTGACCCGGACCCTCGCGGTGGAGCTCGCGCCCATCCGGGTCAACGCGATCTCCCCGGGCACCATCGATACCGGCGCGTACGACGCCCTCGGCGAGCAGAAGAAGGCGGACCTGTTCGCCGCTCGCGAGGCCACCAGTCCCGTGCGACGCATCGGGCAGCCCTCGGACATCGCCGAGGCCGCGGTGTTCGCCCTGACCAACACCTTCCTCACCGGCGTCTCGCTCAGCGTCGACGGCGGCGAACCCCTCGTTTGACTTGGAGACAGTCATGAAACCGGACCGAACCGAACCGATCGGGGCGGTGAGCCCAGCTCTCGGTCCCATCGCCGCCATCTACGTCCTGCGGCGCTACAGCCCCACGCCTTCCCTGTGGCACAAGGCGATCCACGCCCTTCGGCACAAGGGCGGTGGGTGATGGACTACCGGATCGAGGTCATCACCCTGCCCGTCACCGATGTCGACCGCGCACTCGAGTTCTACACCGACCAGGCCGGCTTCACGCTCGACGTCGATTACCACCCCACCAAGGACTTCCGCGTTGTCCAGCTCACCCCACCGGGCTCTGCCTGCTCGATCCAGTTCGGCATCGGCCTCACCGACGCCGAACCCGGCGCGGCCCGCACCACCTACCTGGTCGTCCCGGACATCGAGGCCGCCCAGCGCGAGCTTGGTGCGCGCGGCCTGTCCACCACCCCCATCCGCCACAAGAACTCCCCCGATACCTGGCAGGGCGACTACCTTCCCGGAACCGACCCCACCCACCGCGATTACGCCAGTTTCCTCGACTTCACCGACCCCGACGGCAACACCTGGACCATCCAAGAACGCGCCCGCCCCTAACCTTCACCCCATCCATCGCAACACGCCATACTTCAAGGCGTGCGATGAGCGAGTGGTCAAGGGTGGCCCTGTGGGTCGTCAACGAAAGACAACCCGCAATGCGTGAGCACGAACCTCACAGAGGCTTCGCCGTCACGCACGAGCCGACGGTGGTGCATCAGCCAGCCCAACGCCCTCTCGACCACCCACCTGCGGGGCACGACTTAAAATCCCTTGGCAGCAGGGCGTTTGACGACCTCACCCCGGATCCACGGCGAGCGCCGTAAGTGACCACTGCGTTGTGGTAGTCACCGTCGACCGGCGACCGACACCCCCGGATGCGCGGCGGCGAGGTGGTCAAGAATCTGTTGCACCGCAGTCGAATCCCGAACTGACGCGGGCGTCACGCTCACTGCGACCATCAGGACCGGCACGTCAGTGGCGATGTACCCGCGTGCAGTCCTTGAACTTCTTACCCGCGTCGATACTTGATCGGACAGGTCGCCCCCGGTGCGCACGCCGAGCACTCACATCAAGATCAAAACAACCCCCTGGGGTCAGCGGAAACGGAATGGGTTCAGTACCGAAGGGCGGTGGCCGGTGAGGAAGTAGTCGGTCAAGGCGCGGCCGGTGGCAGGGCCTAGGGTGACGCCGAGCATGCCGTGACCGGTGGCGACGAAAGTGTTGGTGTGATTCGGGATTCTGTCGATCAGGGGGAGGCCGTCGGCGAGGAAGGGGCGGCCGCCGACCCAGGGATCACGGATCCGGGCGGGGAGGTCGTCGGGGTCATCGAACCAGGGGCCGAGGTAGTGGCGGCTGGCGTGGGCGATGGCGATGATGCGGCGCCAGTCGAGGCACCGGTTGTTGCCGCTCAACTCCATCGTGCCGGCGATGCGGGTGCCGCCGTTCATGGGTGAGGCCACCACCCGGCGGTCGCCGAAGTACATCGCATGGGTGGGCGTGGGGGTGAGGTCGACGGAGAAGCTGTAGCCCTTGCCGGTCTGCATGGACAGGCGCACGCCGAGGGAGGCGAGCAGGCGTTGGGACCACATGCCTGCCGCGATCACGACGGCGCTGCACGGTACGTCGCCCTCGGACGTGTGGACCACTCGGACTTCACTACCGGAAGGAGAAAACCCAGTCACAGTAACGTTCTCGCGGATCTTCCCGCCGCCGTTCTGGACGGCCGTGCCCAGCGCGCCGACCAACCGCACCGGGTCGACGACGCCCTCTCCTCGCACCAGGTACGCGGCCTGCACCGCTGGCGAGAGGGCCGGATCGAGGAGGTGGGCGTCCGGGCCGACGGTGACGGCGCTCGGCATCGAGTAGTTGTCCGCGGCCATCTCGCGCTGCACCTGAAGGTGGTGTTGCGCCTCGGCAACCGAAAGGAAGGCATGGACTAACCCCGGTCGGTGCAGCGTGGTCTCGACACCCTGCGTGGCCAGCTCCTCGAACAGGGCGAACGTGGTCTTGTTCAACGAGGTGACCGCCGCGTAGCCGTGCTGGAACCGAGACTTACTGCTGCTGCGCCACATTCGCCACAACCACATCAGGAACCGTGAGTCCAGCGGAGGACGCAGGTACAACGGCGAGTCGGGTTTGCCCAGTGACCGCAGGGCAAACCGGGTGATGCCGGGCGCGACCACGGGCGCGGAATGGGACAAGCACACCCATCCCGCGTTACCCCAGGACGCGCCCGAACCCAGCGTCGCTCGTTCGAGCACCTCGACCGGAACCCCCTCGGCGGTCAGGTAGTGGGCCACGCACAGGCCCACCACGCCACCACCGACCACGACCACCGGCGCTGAGCTCATGATCCGCCCGGCCCGGCGTCGCCGTCCGCGGCGCCCCGGACGAGCTGGTGGCCGGCCTCGCCCGAGAAGTGGGTGAGGAACTCGCGGGTACGCAGCTCCCGAGGGTCGCCGAGGACCTGCGCGGGAAGACCCTGCTCCAGGATCTTGCCGCCATCGACGAACACGATGTGGTCGGCGATGTCCCTGGCGAACGTGAGCTCGTGGGTGACCAGCACCATCGTCATGCCGTCGGCCGCGAGCTCACGCATGACCCGCAGCACCTCACCGGTCGACTCGGGGTCCAAAGAGGACGTCGGCTCGTCGAACAGCAGCACCGACGGTCGCAGGGCCAGCGCCCGCGCGATCGCCACCCGCTGCTGTTCACCGCCGGACATCTGCTCCGGGTAGGCGGTGGCCCGGTGCGCCAGCCGCACGCGACGCAGCAGCGTCACCGCGCGGGACAGCGCCTCGTCCTCGGGGACACCGGCGTCGATGGGCGCCAGCATGACGTTCTCCACCGCGGTCAGGTGCGGGAACAGGTTGAACCGCTGGAAGACCATGCCGACCGACCGGCGCAACT
>CBIMJO010001344.1:0-3418 GCA_966244135.1 uncultured Actinocrispum sp.
GGACCAGGTCCGCACGCCCACCCTGATCCTGCACGGCACCGACGATCGGGCGTGCCCGGTCACCCAGGCCCAGCAGTGGCACACGGCGTTGCGTGAACTCGGTGTGCCGTCGAAGCTCGTCCTCTACCCGGACGCGTCACACCTGTTCATCCTCAACGGAAAACCCTCGCACCGGATCGACTACAACCGCCGGATCGTGGACTGGCTGGAGCAGTACGCCGGTGACGCCGCCGGGCCACGGCGGCCGCGCATCGACGCCGCGCACTGGCAGCGCAGGCTGGACGTGCTGGCCAAGCGGCACAAGGTTCCCGGCGCGCAGCTCGGGATCCTCAGGATGGGCAAGCAGGACGAGCTCGTCGAGGCGGCGACCGGTGTGCTGAACGTGGACACAGGCGTCCCAACGACCACCGACTCGCTGTTCCAGATCGGCTCGATCTCCAAGGTCTGGACCGCGACCGTGGTCATGCAGCTGGTCGACGAGGGTCTGCTCGACCTGGACGCGCCGATCGTGGACGTGCTGCCCGAGCTGAAGCTGGCCGACCCGGTCACCACGGCCAAGGTCACCATGCGGCACCTGCTCACCCACACCAGCGGCATCGACGGCGACGTGTTCACTGACACCGGTCGCGGCGACGACTGCCTGGAGAAGTACGTGGCCTCGCTGGCCGACGAGGCGCAGAACCACCCGCTCGGTGCCACCTGGTCGTACTGCAACTCCGGCTTCTCGCTGGCCGGCCGCGTGATCGAGAAGCTGACCGGCAGCACCTGGGACGCGGCGATGAAGGAGCGGCTGTTCGTCCGGCTGGGCCTCGAGCACACCGTCACCCTCCCGGAGGAAGCACTGCTGTTCCGGGCCGCGATCGGGCACGTGTCGCAGGGCGACAGCGATCCGGTCAAGGCGCCGGTGTGGGTGTTGCAGCGGTCGGCGGGCCCGGCCGGGTTGATCACCGCCACCGCCGCTGACGTGCTCGCCTTCGTGCGGATGCACCTGACCGGTGGCCTCGCGCCCGACGGCTCCCGCGTGCTGAGCGAGCAGAGCACCGAGGCGATGGCCGCGTGGCAGGCGGACGTGCCGGACAAGTACGTGCTCGGCGACTCGTGGGGCCTGGGCTGGTTCCGCTGCGACTGGAACTCCCACCGGCTGATCGGCCACGACGGCAACACCATCGGCCAGTCCGCCTACCTGCGGATCCTGCCGTCCGAAGGGCTCGCGGTCACGTTGCTCACCAACGGCGGCACCGCGCACGCCCTCTACGAGGACCTGTACCGGGAGATCTTCGCCGAACTGGCCGGGGTGGCGATGCCCGAGATGCTGCAGCCACCCACCGAGCCGGTGTCTGTCGACCTCGGCCGGCACGTGGGCACCTACGAACGCGCGAGCACACGCATCGAGGTGTTCCCGTCCGACGACGGCCTGACCATGCGCACGACCGTGACCGGTCCGCTGGCCGAGGTCGTGCCGGAGCCGGTCCAGGAGTACCCGATGGTCCCGCTGAACGAGGACCTCTATGTGATCCTGGAACCGAGTATGGGCATGTGGGTGCCGGTGACCTTCTACGAGCTGGCCACCGGTGAGAAGTACCTGCACTTCGGTGTGCGGGCGACCCCGAAGGTGAGCTGAGGTGCTGGCCGACATCGAAGAGCTGGTGACCTGCGAGTCGCCGTCCACCGACCTGGCGGCGGTCGCGGCGAGCGCGGACGTGGTGGCCCGGGTCGGCACCCGGCGCTTGGGCGTGGCGCCGGAGCGGATCGTGCTCGACGGGTGGACGCACCTGCGCTGGCGCTTCGGCGAGGGCGCCGCCCGGGTGCTCGTGCTCGGCCACCACGACACCGTCTGGCCATTGGGTTCGCTGACCACCCATCCCTTCGGTGTATCGGGCGGGATCCTGCGTGGACCTGGGTGTTTCGACATGAAGGCCGGGGTGGTGATGGCCTTCCACGCCATCGCCGCCCTGGCCGACCGCTCCGGCGTCACGCTGCTGATCACCGGCGACGAGGAGCTCGGCTCGCCCAGCTCCCGTGCGCTGATCGAGGCCGAGGCCCAGGGCTGCGTCGCGGCTCTGGTGCTCGAGGCGTCCGCGTACGGGGGCGCGCTGAAGACCGAGCGCAAGGGCGTGTCCTTGTACCGGGTAAAGGCGCACGGCCTGGCATCGCACGCGGGACTGGAGCCGGAACGCGGCGTCAACGCGGCCATCGAGCTGGCGCACCAGATCCTGGCCGTGAACGAACTCGGCGACCCGGCGCTGGGCACGACCGTCACGCCGACCTTGCTGTCGGCGGGAACGACGACGAACACCGTTCCCGCCGTCGGTGAGTTCGCCGTCGACGTGCGGGCCCGGACCGTGGCCGAGCAGGAGCGGGTGGACAAGGCGATGCACGCGCTCGCGCCGGTCCTCGACGGCGCGCGCCTGGAGGTGACCGGCGGGCCCAACCGGCCGCCGCTGGAGGCCACGGCCTCGGCGGAGCTGTTCGCGTTGGCCACCGAACTCAGCCCGACGCCCTTGGCCGGCGCGTCCGTTGGTGGCGCCTCGGACGGCAACTTCACCGCAGGTATCGGGGTTCCGACGCTGGACGGGCTCGGCGCGGCGGGCGGTGGCGCGCACGCCGACGACGAGCACGTGCTCGTCTCGGAGCTGCCCGGCCGCACGGCGTTGGTGTCCGCGCTGGTCGCCGAGCTGCTGGCGGGCCGGACGAACCCGGCCGCCACATCTCGTGGGAACACACCATGACGGAACCCGGCCGGTCCATCAGCATGGTAGGCGTGACCGACCTGATTGAGGACAACGCGATCCACCTCGCCGAGACCGCGGCGCTGGCGGCCGGTGTCGTTGTCCGCGAGCTGTCCGAGCTGCCTGACCTCGACGCCGTTTACCACCTGTACAACGAGATCTGGCAGCCGGACCCGACCAACCCGCCGGTGACCACCGAGCTGCTGCGGGCGATGACCAAGGCGGGCAACTACGTCTCCGGCGCGTTCGACGGGGACCGGCTGGTCGGCGCGTGCGTCGGTTTCTTCGGTACGCCACCGGACGTCCGGCTGCACAGCCACGTCGCCGGGGTGCATGCCTCGGCGATGGGCCGCAGTGTCGGGTACGCGCTCAAGCTGCACCAGCGGGCGTGGGCGATCAGCCGGGGCCTGTCCGCGGTCGAGTGGACGTTCGACCCGCTGGTCAGCCGGAACGCCTACTTCAACCTCAGCAAGCTGGGCGCGCGTCCGGTGGAGTACCTGCCGGACTTCTACGGCGGCATGCGGGACCAGATCAACCGCGGCGACGAGAGCGACCGCCTGCTGGTGCGGTGGGACCTGCGGTCCGGGGCCATCGCCGCCCCGGATCTGCCTGCCGTGATCGCGTTGGACCGGTCGGCCGAAGGACGGCCCGTTCTGGGCACAGTGGACGGTCTCGAGCTGCTGGTGGCC
>CBIMJO010001345.1:0-3415 GCA_966244135.1 uncultured Actinocrispum sp.
CACAGGTACGGCTTGCCCTGCTGGGACAGCGCGAACTCGATCGCCTTGCCGGCGGCCGCGGTCGGCGGCGGCAGCAGGTTGCCGAAGCCCTGGCCGCAGCCGGTCGGGTCGGCGACCTGGCCAACGCTGCCGATCAGCATGGCCGCCATGGCCTCCCAGCGGTGGTACCGGTCCGGGAACGCGGACCGCTCGACGTCCTGCGCGGAGTCGCCAGGCCGCTGCTCCTTCCAGTTCGGCACCTTCTCCAGCACGTCGAAGAACTTGTTCACCGCGTACGCCGGATCGGTGACCTGCTCGACCGAACCCCACCCCATCGAGGGACGCATCTGGAACAGGCCCTGCGAGTCCCGGTCGCCGTAGTGCACGTTGTGCAGCCGCGACTCGGTCATCGCCGCCTGGATGGCCACCTGCCAGGCCAGCGGCGGCAGGTTGCGCTGCTTGCCGATCTGGATGATCAGCGCCACGTGCTGCTTCTGCTCGTCGTCCAGCGCGGCCGCGTCGTCGCCGCCGGAGGTGCCGTCCGTCGAGATGGGACCGAGCGCGGCCTGGCAGTTGTAGGCGGCGAGCTGGGGGTTGGTGGCCGACTGGACCACTGTGGTCACCGCGCCCACGGCGATCACGGCCCCGATGACGACAACGGCAGCGATCGTGAGCCACACCGCCGCGCGCATGGCTAACCGACCTCGTCGTGCTCGTTGACGCGCCAGCCGGCCGCCGTCTTGACCAGGGTGATGCTCAGCTTCTTGACGTCGGTGGGCACCTCGACGGTGACCGAGCTGGTGTACGAGTCGGGGGTTGGCTCGACGTCGCCGACGAGCTTGGTCTGCGGGATGTTCTTCGCGTCGATCTTGGTGATCGTGGTGGCGAAGTACTCGTCGGTGGTCAGCGGCTTCAACGCGTCAAGCCACTGCTGCTGGCTCACCCCATCGTGTTTGACGAACGCCTTCGCCCAGTCCGTCGCGGCGCTCAGCGCCTGCGGGTCGGCCTTGGCCGGGGTCTTGTTCTCCGACACCGACTGCCGGGTCGCGGTGATCGACGGCGACGCGGGCGGCGGCGGGATCGCGCCGGTCGCACCCTGCGACGGCGGTGCCGAGGACGACGAGGCCGATGTGGACGCCGACGTGGACGTCTCCGCCGACGTGTTGCGCGTCTGGTTCCCGCCGGTCACCCTCGGCAGGATGTAGCCGAGGAACAGCACGAAAGCCAGGACTACCAGGGCCGACGCGGCGAGATGCCGGGGAGAACGCAGCGGCCATCCCCACAGCTTTCGGTACACCGCGGCACGGCCGCGGTTGGTCCGGATGGGCACCTAGTCCTCCCTTCAGCGTATGTAGGCATCGGTGTCGCGTGGGCCGTCCCGGAGCGGCATCCTCCGGGGTTGGGGGTTGTCCACCTCGAGACCCCTGGACGGCCGGAAGATCACGTGGACCGGGCGGCCCGCGACCACTTCCGTCTCAGCGGGCCTGGGTCCCGGCGAAGCGGGCGGCTCGTACACGGTCATGTCGTCGCGCCGGCGTGGCGCGATCACGTGGGAGGGCACGACGACCGCGTCCTCGCCCCGGTTCCAGCCGTTGTCCGACACGGGCGCCGTGTCCACGATGCGACTGCTGCCGTTGCGTTGGGCGGGCGGCAGCGCCCCGACCGGGCCTCGGGCCGGTGGTAAGCCCGGGTCGATGTCCCCCGGGCCGAGCGCGCCGACCGCGGACGAACCGATCGCAGGACGGCCGTAGCCGGCCGTCGGCGGGGTGCGGTCCATGCGTTCCGCGTTGGCGGACACCGGGTTCGCCGCCTCCGGGCGCGGCCGGTGGCCGTCCCGGCGCACCACGGGCTCGTCGTCGTCCGACGCGCGCACGTTGTCCCAGAACTCGTCCTGCGGCGTGCGCTGCTCGCCCTTGCGACGGAACCGGGAGAAGATCCCGGGCGCGGCCTGGGGCATGGCTCCGCCCACGGCACCGATCGAGAGCTCGACCATCTGCCACATCCGGCGCACCGGGCGCCCGATCACGAAGAAGATCACGGTGATCAGCGCCGCCAGCGCCATCATCGCGATCGGCGGCAGGTTGTCGCCCGCGTTGAAGATCGCGTTGAGCAGCAACACATGCATGCCCGCCAGCGCGGCGAGCACGAGCACGTTCAGCACGACCGCGGCGGCCGCGCGGGCCACCTTGCGCAGCAGGTCGTGGTAGAGGATCGCGATCAGGCCGATCAACGGGGTGGCCAGCAGGAAGATCCGCAGCAGCACCTGGGCCAGCAGCACGCCGAGCTTGGCGAACAGCTGGAACAGCGAGTACACGATCCCCTGGAACGGCCCCAGGAACCCGGCGCCGGTCCGGCTGCCGTCGCTGCCGGTGAAGTAGCCCTTGGTCGGGCCGAGCTTGTTCGCGATCTCCTTGTACTTGTCCTGCTTGGCTTTCAGCGCGTTCGGGTCGACCGAGTCGGCGTTGTCGAACTTGGTCCACGCCTGCGCGTCCAGCAGCTGCGCGCCGAACTGCTTGGCCTCCGGCGCGTCCGCGCTGCCGAACTCACCGCGCAACCAGTTCTCGTAGACCACCTTCTGGTGCAACGCCTGCGGCAACGCGTGCTTGTCGCGCTCGGGCGCGTTGTCCGCCAGGAAGCCCGCCTGCACCTGGGTCGTCTTGGTGAGGAAGCGTTGTTCCATCTCCTTGTACAGCGGGCCGACGAGGATGAACGACGTCGCCACCCACATCGCGGCCAGCGCCCACATTCCCCGGCGGGACACCGTGGCGAGGTCGCCCCGCCAGATGTACCGGAACAGGATCACCGCCAGGATCACCGCCGCCAGGCCGAACCACTTCACGTAGATGTTGTCGTAGAACAACTTCGTGGCGTTCTCGATGGCGTGGTCGAGCGGGCCCATCAGCTCGTTGTTGGCCAGCGCGTAGTGCAGGCCGTTCGTGGCCGCCACGAAGTTCTTGCCGATGTCGAACAGCTGGTTGCCCATCCAGGTGCCGATGGTCGTGTTCGGATCGGTGACGACCTTGCCGACGATGCCGCAGTTGTTGTCGTAGACGTGCCAGACCTGGCCCGCGTACGCGTACATGCCGTACGGGGTGTCCGGCAGGCCGTGTTCCTTGCGGGGCGCGTCGAGCGCGGCGACCATGCCCGCGGTCGGGCGTTCCGGGTTGGGGGCCTGGGCGCAGTCCTGCTGGGCGAAGGCGGAGGGGGAGAAAACGGCCAGCTGCAGGCCGACGATGCCGGTGACGATCAGGAAAGCCTTGCGCCGCCCCAGACCACGGGGCACGTAGGAACGTCTCCGCCGCCGTCGCGCTGCCCAGAACAGCGCGACGGTGATCGCCACGAACACGACCGTGCTCATGCGGCGCTTTCCCGCCCTGACTTCTTGCCGCCGCCGACGGGTTGCTCGACTTGGTGTTCGATCGCCTCCTCGGTGAGG
>CBIMJO010001346.1:0-3414 GCA_966244135.1 uncultured Actinocrispum sp.
GGCGAACATCGGGATCAGGGTCGAGGCCAGCGCGGCCGTGACCGATCCGGCGATCAGCAGGACGAGGCTGACCAGGAGCATCCGCCGCTTGCCGTACATGTCGCCGAGGCGTCCGACGACCGGTGTGGCGACCGCGCCGGCGAGCAGGGTCGCGGTGATCACCCAGCTGGTGTCGGCCGGTGAGGCGCCGAGCAACGAGGGCAGCCGCGGGATCAGCGGGATCACCAGCGTCTGCATCAGCGAGACCACGATCCCGCCGACGGCCAGCACTGCCACGACCGCGTTGGGCCGCGGTGGTGCGGCTTGGACTTGCGACATGAGGGGCGCCCTTCGCTACGACGATCTTGGAGATAGATTAAGTCAGTTGATTGACTTAAACCAGATCCGTTGGCAGGCTGTGAGTTACCGAACACCCCTGCCACGAAGGAGAACCTCCCGTGCCCCAGGACGAGCCGCTCCGGTACCCCTTCACCAGCGAGGCCGCGTTGGAGCCGCCCGCCGAGTGGGCACGGCTGCGCGAGCAGTGCCCGGTCGCGCGAGTCACCCTGGCCAGCGGCGATGAGGCGATGCTCGTGACCCGCTACGACGACGTGAAGGCGGTGCTGTCCGACCCGAGGTTCACCCGGCCGAGCGCGGGCCGGGGTGCGCGGGTCTCGAACATGGAGTCCGGCGGCCTGTTCAACAGCGAGATGTCCACCATCCTCCCGCAGCACGGCGAGGACCACCTGCACTGGCGCCGCACGATCGGCAAGTGGTTCACCGCCAAGCGGATGAACGCGCTGCGCCCGGCCATCGCGGCCCTGGCCGAACAGCTCATCGACGACATGGTCGCCAAGGGCTCCCCCGCCGACCTCAAGGCCTGCGTGGGTTTCCCGCTGCCGGTGTGGGTGATCTGCGACATGCTCGGGGTTCCGGACGCCGACCGCGAGCGGTTCGCGCACTGGTCGGACATGTTGCTGTCGATGACCCGGTACACCCAGCAGGAATTCGAGGGCGCGCAACGGGACTTCGGTCTCTACATGGCCGGTCACATCGCCGGCAAACGGGCCGAGCCGGGCGACGACCTGCTCAGCGCGCTCATCGCGGCGACCGACCGGCACGGCGAGCCGCTGTCCGACCTGGTGCTGATCTCCACCGGGATCGGGCTGCTGGTCGCCGGGCACGAGACCACCGCGAACATGATCGGCAAGATGGTCGCGATGCTGCTGGCCGACCGCAGCCGTTGGGAGGAACTCGTCGCCGACCCGTCGCTGGTGCGTACCGCGGTCGAGGAGTCGCTGCGGATGGACGCCAACTCCGGCCTCGGCATGCTGCGGTACTTCACCGAGGACGTCGAGATCGCCGGCACGCTGCTGCCCGACGGCACCAGCGTGATGTGCAGCATGGCCGCGGCCAACCGCGACGAGCGCGCGTTCGAGGCCGCCGACGAGATGAACCTGCGCCGCAGCCCCAACCCGCACGTCGCGTTCGGCGCCGGCGCGCATGCCTGCCTCGGCCAGCCGCTGGCCCGCACCGAGCTGCAGGTCGTGCTCGAGGTGCTGCTGCGCAAGCTGCCGTCGCTCGAACTGGCGGTCATCGTCGATGATCTACGGCGAGTGGAAGGGCTCGCCGTCGGTGGGCTCAAGGAACTTCCAGTGCGGTGGTGACACATGATGAGCAAGACCGTCGGCCATGACGCCGGCAAGGCCGAGCGGGCCCATGCGACCCGTGAGCTGATCCTGACGACGGCGGAACGACTGTTCGCCGAGCACGGCGTGTTCGCCGTGTCCAACCGGCAGATCAGCGAGGCCGCCGGGCAGGGCAACAACACCGCGGTGGGCTACCACTTCGGCACCAAGGCCGACCTGGTCCGCGCGATCGTCCGCAGGCACTCGGCGCCGATCGAGGAGAGCCGCCAGCGGATGCTGGCCGGGATCGCCCAGAGCACCGACGTGCGGGACTGGATCACCTGCCTGATCAGGCCGGTCGCGCAGCACCTGGCGGCGGTGGGCAGCCCGACCTGGTTCGCCCGGTTCGGCGCGCAGGTGATGACCGACCCGGTGCTGCGCCCGATCATGATCGACGAGTCGCTGTCGTCGCCGTCGCTGGTGCGGATCGTGGACGGGATCCACCGCTGCCTGCCGGACATGCCGGACGACGTGCGCGCGGAACGGTCCGACATGGCCCGCCAGCTGCTGGTGCACATGGTCGCCGAGCGCGAGCGGGCACTGGCCGACGGCACACCGACACCACGGCGGAGCTGGGACGACGCGGCGACCGGGATCGTCGACGCGCTCGTCGGGATGTGGCTCGCGCCGATCTCCGCAACAAGCCGAAAAGGGGAACCATGAAGATCACAGTCGACCAGGACAAATGCTGCGGCGCGGGGACGTGTGTCCTGCTCGCGCCGGAGGTGTTCGACCAGCGGGACCAGGACGGCATCGTCGTCCTGCTCGACGCGGCTCCCGCCGAGGAGCTGCACGACACCGTCCGTGAGGCGGCCAGCGTGTGCCCCGGGGTCGCCATCTCGGTGAGCGAGTGAGTGCCGTACCCGACAGTGTGCTCGTGGCCGGCGCTTCCGCCGCCGGCCTGGCCGCCGCAGAGGCGTTGCGCCGCAAGGGTTACACAGGTCTGCTGACCATTCTTGGCGCGGAGCCGCACCTGCCCTACGACCGGCCGCCACTGTCCAAACAAGTCCTGTCCGGCGCTTGGGCTCCTTCTCGCACCCAGCTGCGACAGCCGGACGTGTTGTCCACATTGGACGCCGAGTTCGTGCTCGGCGATCCGGCCGTCAGCCTGGACGCGGCCACCCGCACGGTCGTGACGGCCGCTGGGCGGGTTGTAACCGCGGAGGCCATCGTGCTGGCGACCGGGTTGCGGCCTCGCATGCTGCCCGGCCAGGACGGTCTGGCCGGTGTGCACGTGCTCCGGACGCTCGACGACGCCATGTCGCTGCGGCGGGATTTGCTGTCCGCGTCGCGTGTTGTGGTTGTCGGCGACGGAGTGCTCGGTGCGGAGATCGCCGCCACCGCGCGGACCATGGGTCTCGCAGTGACGATGGCGGGACCGCAGGAAGCGCCGCTGCTGTACCAGTTCGGCCCGCTGCCCGCCCGGCTGCTGGCCGATCTGCATGCGTCCAACGGGGTCTCGTTGCGGCTCGGTGCGGGTGTCACCGGACTGTCCAGTGAGGATGGACGGGTGACCGGTGTGTGCCTGGCGACCGGCGGGGTGCTGCCCGCCGATAGCACAACAATCACGGAAGCAATCAGCAGCGAAATTCTCATGCTCGTGCCTCCTTCGCGGCTAACAGCGAAGGCAAGATCATCCCTTCTCATTCCCGGCATCGGACTCCCAATTCCCCATTTCGGTGAGTTCGGCGACGATCAGGTTCGGCACCCAGGCCGCCAGCACCGGCTCCACGGCGCCGCTCTCGCC
>CBIMJO010001347.1:0-3403 GCA_966244135.1 uncultured Actinocrispum sp.
GACGAGGTCGTACGCCCAGCCCTGGCTCGCCGCGTAGTCGACGTATTTCTTCTGCAGGTCAAGGTTTCCGGTGCCGTCACCCCACCAGGACCACGCGCCCGCGCCGGCTTTCACCCACGTCGTATCGTCTACGTTGGACGGTGTCGCGAGATCGGTGACCAGGTCGCTTTCAGTGACAGTCGCGAGATCACCGACGACCATCACCCGCCAGGGGGTGCTCAGCGGAGCCTGTGCGGTCTCGGCAGGATCGGGCAAGGTCAAGTGGAACTTGCGGTCTGCTTGGAGGGTTACCCGCGATCCGCCGTAGCTGCCGTTCAGATCCGACTCCAGCAACAACATCCACGTATCGTCCACTTTGAACAGTGCGGGGTAGCCGTACTCGATCGGGTCCTGGTCATTGACCCAGCGGTGGACATGCGCGTTTTCGTAGTCACTGCGGCCGTTGTCGTACGGCAGAAGGAACGAGTCCGCCTGGGCGGGTACGGCGAACTCGCTCGATTCGTGGACGACGGTCACCCACTTCGGCGAATCGAACGAGTACCGGTAGGCGACCCCATCCGCCGAGACCCGCACGACCAGGCTCATGACAGCACCCGATCGGTTGGCGAACCGCAACGTGGTCTCCGCGGCGTCGGCCACGTGCTGCAACCGCCGCCCGGACTTGGTCGAGTACGTCTCATGCACGGTTCGCTGCGATATCCCCGCGAACCGAAGGCCTTGCGTGAAATCCCCATGCGCCGTCTCGATCCCCAGCGCCGACGGTTCCAGCACGGTCGTCGATCCCCGGCGCACCGCCAATGTCAGCCGCCCGTCGACGAGATCGACGTTCGCTTCCGGCTGCGCGGGTCCGGCGATCCGCCAGTGCGTGGCCGGGGCCGCCTGACCGTAAGCGGGGACGGCAAAAACCATGGCCAGCACGGCGAAGATGGTCCGCACGCGTCCTCTCATGTCACTCCTTCCCGGTTCCGCGGCGGACAACGCCGACAGTAGTCGGATGTCTGACGGTTATTCACCGCCATTCAGGGCACTTTGAGGCCGATTCATCGGAGGTGTCTGGGCTGCTTGGGAGTACTAGGGTCTGCTGTGTGAGCGAGCAGCAGCCGGGGGACCACCTGAGCATCCGCGTGTCGAACGAGGATCGCGAAAAGGTGGCGCAGATCCTGCACACCGCCATGGCCGAGGGCCGGCTTGACCTGAAGGAGCTGGAGGAACGCCTCGACGCCGTGTACGCGGCCAAGACGTTCGGCGACCTCGAGCCGATCACCCGCGACCTCCCGGTGCAGGGGGTTGCCTTGCCCGCCACCGCACCCGTGCCCAGCAACCGGGTCAGCGGCACCACTGGACTGAACCAGTCGATCGCGATCATGTCCGGCGTCGACCGCAAGGGTGTCTGGGTCGTCTCGCCGCACCACACCGTCGTCGCGGTGATGGGCGGCGTCGAGCTCGACCTCACCCAGGCCCAGTTCACCGCCGTCGAGACCACCATCCAGGTGTTCGCGTTCATGGGCGGCGTCGAGATCCGCGTCCCCGACGACATCCACGTGCAGGTCGACGGCTTCGGCTTCATGGGCGCCTTCGAGGACAAGAGCCTCGGCGTGCACACCCCCGGTGGGCCGGTCGTGCGGGTCACCGGGTTCGCGATGATGGCCGGCGTCGAGGTGAAACCGCCGAAGCGCCCCAAGAAGAACCGCCGCGAGATCGAGGAGTAATACCGGGGAAACGTTGCCCTGCTGCAATGACGGCATGGCGCCGTTGCGTTTCCGTGTGGTGCATGGCTACCGGCGGGCATACCGGATGGCCGGTTCGGGACCGGCCATCCTGTTCATCCACGGCATCAGCGACAACTCCGCGACGTGGAACCCGATCCTGCCCGCACTGTCCCAGCGCTACACGGTGATCGCGCCGGACCTGCTCGGCCACGGGGCGTCGGACAAACCCCGCGCGGACTACGCGGCCGCCGCCTACGCCTGCGGCATGCGGGATCTGCTCACCGTGCTGGACGTCGAGCGGGTCACCGTGGTCGGGCATTCGCTCGGCGCCGGGGTCGCCATGCAGTTCGCCTACCAGTTCCCGGAACGGTGCGAACGGCTGGTTCTCGTTGGCAGCGGCGGCGTCGGCCGCGGGGTGCACCCACTGCTGCGGGCCGCGGCGGCGCCTGGCTCGGAGTTCGTGCTGCCGCTGGTGACCTCGCTGCCCGTGCGCGGCTTCGTGCGGGCCTTTCTCCCACTGGCGCAACGGGTTTTCGACGTCGGCCCGGATGTGGACTACGTGTGGGACCGGTATGTGGCGCTCCGCGACCGCGGCGCCCGGACCGCGTTCCTGCGGACCCTCCGGTCGGTCGTCGACGCGCGCGGGCAGGTCGTGACCATGCTGGACCGCTGCTACCTCACCAAGGGCATGCCCACACTGGTGATCTGGGGCGCGAAGGACCGGATCGTGCCCGCGGGGCACGCCCGCCTCGCCAAAGCCGCCATGCCCGGCGCGCGTCTGGAGATCTTCGAGGACGCCGGGCACTTCCCGCACCACAGCTCACCGGACCGCTTCGCGGCGGTTCTCACGGATTTCATGGAGTCGACCGCGCCCGCGAGCCACGATCCCGCCCAGTGGCGCGCCATCCTGCGCGAGGGCCGCTGGACCGAACCGGAGATCGAGGACCTCACCTACTCCAGCGGCTCGTGAACCGACGCTCCCCCTGGCGTCCCGCCCGGATCTGCCTCGCCCGACCCACCTGGCCTCCGGCCCCCGATTCCCAGCCTAGCGAGGGACACCGACAGTTCCGGGTGGGCGAACCCCGGTTGTCCACAAGGCGCTGGCCTCCGGCCCCCGGTATCCAGCCTACTGAGGGGGACCGACAGTTCTGGCCCGGCAAGGCATCTTTGCGGACAGTCATCCACAGCCCAACAGGTGCACGGCCGTCGCCCCCCACCGAGAGCGATCAACAACTCCAGCCCAGCAAGGCATCTTCGGTGACGGCCATCCACAACCCAACTTGTGCGCGGCCACCACCCCAGACACCCACCACCGAAGGGCCCCGACAACCCCGGCCCCGCTAAGCGTCCTTGGAAACGGCCCGACCGCAGCCCGATGGGCAGGCGGCCGTCAGCCCGGATACCCAGCCCATCGACAGCGACTGACAACTCCAACCCAGCGAGGCGTCTTTGGGGATGGCCATCCCCAAACCGATGAGTGCGCGGCCATCAGCCCCCGACATCCACCCACCGAGAGCGCCAACAGTCCCGCCCCGGCAAGGCGTCCTTGGAGACGGCCATCCACAACCCAACGGGTAGGCCGCGTCAGCCTCCCGACACCCAGCCCACTGACAGGACCCGCCCGCCAAGACGTCTTCTTAGTGCCCGTTTCCGAACTGAGGGTTGAGCAGTGGGTCCTGGTGCGCACATGGGGA
>CBIMJO010001348.1:0-3402 GCA_966244135.1 uncultured Actinocrispum sp.
TGGGTGTGCACACGCTGTCCGTGCTCGCCAAGGACAACGCGGGCAACGCGACCGAGCAGCGGCTGACGTTCGCCACCACGACGTCGCTGCGGGACATCGACCAGCTGACCGACCGCTTCCGCGCGACGAACCGGCTGTCCCTGAGCGCCTATGTGAGCCTCTCGTCGACGTTGGCGAAGGCACGCAAGGCGGAGGCGAGCGGGGATGACGCGAAGGCCGTCAAGCAGTTGCAAAAGTTCGTGCAGGTCGCGAATGATCCGGGGCAGGTCGCCGATTCGGATGTGCGCTCCACGCTGGTCAGGGACGCCCGAGCGGTGATCGGTTCGATCGAGGGCGGCCAGCGACTGCCCCCGGCGAGCTCCGGAAGCTGACCAACGGGTGGGCGCTCAAGACGCGGGGGCGCCCACCCGTTCGCGGGATTGGGGATGAGGACGATGCGGCAACGATGCGGACTGTGGCTCATGGGAGCCCGCGGGTCGGTCGCCACCACGGCGATCACCGGCCTGCTCGCGCTGCGGGCCGGGCTGGTGCGGCCGGTCGGCTGCGTGACCGAGCACCTGGACATGGACCACACCCTGCTCCCGGGCTGGGACGACCTGGTGGTGGGTGGCCACGACATCGTGAGCACGCCGCTGGACAAGCGGGCCGAGCACCTGGCCGCGACCGGCCTCATCTCGCACACGGTGCTCACCGCCGTGGCCGACGGGCTGCGTGCGGTGGACACCGAGCTGCGCGACGGATATCACCCGGTGTCGCACACCGGTTCGCTGGCGGTGGCGGCCGGGCGGCTGGCCGCCGACATCGAGGACTTCCGCACCCGCAACGACCTCGCCAGGGTCGTGGTGATCAACGTGACGTCCACCGAGCCCCCGGTGCCCGATCTGCCCGAGCACCGGGACCTCGACCTGCTGGTAGAGGCACTGAACGATCCACAGCGGACAGTCCTGCCGCCGAGCTCCGTCGGGGCTTACGCCGCACTGCTGGCCGGCGCGCCCTACGTGGACTTCACGCCGTCGCCCGGGATCAAGCCGCCCGCGTTGCTCGAACTGGCCCGCCGCAAGGGGCTGCCTTACGCTGGCGCGGATGGCAAGACAGGGGAGACGCTGCTGCGGACGGTGCTCGCGCCGATGTTCACCGCCCGCGCGCTGGACGTCCGCTCCTGGGCCGGCACCAACCTGCTCGGCGGCGGCGACGGGGCCAACCTCGCCGATCCCGCGCAGGCCAAGGGCAAGCTCGAGTCTAAGGCCCGCGGCCTCGCGCAGCTGCTCGGCGAGCACGTGACCGCGCCGCTGCACATTGACAACGTTGCCAACCTCGGTGAGCGCAAGGTCGCCTGGGATCACGTGGCGTTCGAAGGGTTTCTCGGCGCGCAGATGAGCCTGCAGTTCACCTGGGACGGTTATGACTCCGCGCTCGCCGCGCCCCTGGTGCTGGATCTGGCCCGGCTGGTGAGCGCCGCGCACGCCGATGGCCAGACCGGTGCACTGTCCGAACTGGCCTTCTTCTTCAAGGACCCGCTCGGAACCGACGAACACAGGTTCGCCGAGCAGACCAGGATGCTGGCCAACTGGGCCGCGGGACTGGGGAAGCGCGGATGAAGGCACTGGTGGAGCTGGTCCGGGCGCCGGCGGCGCTGACCGTCCTCGGTGACACTGTCGCCGGTGCGGCGGCCGCCGGGGAACCGTTGCGTGGCAGGCGACTCGCGCTGCCGCTGTCCTCTGTGGCGCTCTACTGGGCCGGAATGGCGCTCAACGACTGGTCGGACCGCCACATCGACGCGACCGAACGGCCCGAGCGCCCGATTCCGTCCGGTCGCGTGAAACCCGGGCAAGCGCTTGCCGTGGCCGGTACATTGACGGTCGCGGGGCTCGGCTTCGCCGCGTATGGTGGTGCCCTGCGTGTAGCTCTTCCTTTGGCTGGTGCGGTGTGGGCGTACGACTTGGTCTTCAAGTCCACTGTGGCCGGCCCAGCGGCGATGGCGGCGTGTCGTGGGCTCGATGTCATGCTGGGTGCGGCCGGTGCGCGCTCGGCGCTGCCCTCAGCTTTGGTGATGGCCGGACACACGTTCGGTCTCACCGTTCTCTCCCGTGGCGAGGTGCATGGCGCGTCGAGCACGACGGCCCGCGCGGCACTCGCCGCAACCGGCGTTGCGACGGCCGCTGCCGTGCTGGGCAGGGCCAGGTCGTGGCGTCATCGTCTTGGTGCGCTGGCCTTTGGCGGTATGTACGCCGCGAATGTCGGTGCGGCACAACTCGCCGCGACGCGTGACCCGTCCGCTTCCGTTGTGCGGAAAGCGACTATGGCCGGGATCCACGGCATGGTCCCGCTGCAGGCGGCGCTGGCGGCCCGGCGCGGCTCGCTGATCGGAGCCGGCGCGGTCGCGGGTGCGGGCCCCCTGGTGAAGCGCCTGGCCCGGCTGGTGAGCCCGACATGAGCTTCCACCTGGGCTATGGCACCAACGGGTTCGCCAACCACCGGCTCGATGACGCCCTGCGGGTGATCGCCGACCTGGGCTACACGTCGGTCGCGCTGACGCTGGACCACCATCACCTCGACCCGTTCGCTGACGACGTTTCCGCTCAGGTGGATCACGTCGGCAACCTGTTGTCATCACTGGGTTTACGGAGTGTGGTCGAGACCGGGGCGCGGTACCTGCTGGACCCGTACCGCAAGCACCACCCGACCCTGGTGTCCGACGACACGGATCTGCGGATCGACTTCCTGTGCCGGGCGATCCGCATCGCGGAAGGCCTCGGCTCGGACTGCGTTTCGTTCTGGTCAGGCATCAAACCATCCGATGTGGACTCGGTCGGCGCGCACGAGCGGATGCTCTCCGGGGTGACCCGGGTGCTCGCCGAGGCCGACCGGCGGCAGGTGCGGATCGGCCTGGAGCCCGAGCCCGGGATGTACGTCCAGCACCTCGCCCAAGCGCTTGCGCTGCGGTGCGACCTGGGCAACCCCGAGCAGCACGGGATCACGCTGGACGTCGGCCACTGCGTCGCGGTCGAACCCGTGGACGCGGCCGAGTGTGTGCGCCGCGCAGCCGGCCTGCTGGTGAACGTGCAGCTGGACGACATGCGTCTCGGCGTGCACGAGCACCTTGAGTTCGGCGAGGGGGAGCTGGACCTGGCGGCCACGCTGGCCGCGCTGGCCGAGGCCGGCTACACCGGGGTCGCCGCGGTGGAGCTGCCCCGGCACAGCCATGCCGCGCCGGACGTCGCCAAGCGCGCGTTCGCCGCTCTGCGGGCCGCGATGCCCGAACGCTCTTCGGACTCTTCGGATGAGTGGGTGGTAGAGGTGGATCATCCCTGGCTGGTCGACGCCGAACGGAAGGTGCGCGCCGACGCGACGGCCATCCGGTCGATCTTCCCGGCGGTCGGCCGGAAGGTCGGCCGCGACCCG
>CBIMJO010001349.1:0-3398 GCA_966244135.1 uncultured Actinocrispum sp.
CGATGCCAGCCCGCGATAGGGGCAGACCCCGGAATCGGCGGCCGGCATTTCCGGCACATCGCCGGCGACCGGGCTGTTGAGCGCCCGTTCCCACAATGCGTGCCAGGCTTTGACGTTGTAGAGATCTCCGGAGACCGCCACCGGATTGGCCTTGCGGGCCTCACCGATCAGGATTTCCAGCGCCACGGCCAGCGCGGAGAACCGGGCGGGCACATTCCGGCCGCGCCGCCAGTCGCTGAGCCGCTGCACCGAGACGCGGATGGGCCGGCCCTGCTCGTCGGTCCGTCGTGCGCGGACCACCGATTCGGCTATACGCTTGAGCGGCGGGTCACCGGCGGCCGCGTAGAGCAACGCGAACCGCTCCGCGAAGACCCCCCGGTCGTCCAGCTCCACGCCCGAGCCCTGCACCTGGCGACCCACCCCTTGGCTGACACTGTTCCGGTTTCCGGACCGGAAGATCCACACTTGCCTGCTGAGCAGGGACTCCTCGCGCCCCCGGCGGTGAGACTAGCCCAGTGCGTCCCCCGGCCTGAGATGCTGCTCCCGTACCTTCACCAGCTCCTGTTCGGGCGCTGAGCGGACTGGCGACCGCCCGCGTCCCCCTTCTCATCAGGGCTGGCCGGCAGGCGGTCGGGGTCCGTGGCTTCACTGGGGGTGAGCCCGACCGCCTTGTCGTGCCCACGTCTACTCCCGTCGCGGGTGCCCCGGCAAGTACATATCTGTCCCTGCCCGGTTTTCGTCCGCACAATAGGTGTGCACCCCAATAGCGCCGGTTCCTCGGGCCGCCTACCAGCTCGTTTGAGGGTTGGCCTGGCGCCTGTGCCGAGATCGCTGGAAAAGTCTCAACAGCAATTTCAGTGAGACACTTGAGGTCATGACAACCGGACAACCCGTGCTCGAAGTCCGCGGCCTGCGGATGAGTTATGGCCCGAACGAAGTGCTGCACGGCGTCGATCTCCAGGTGTGCCGAGGCGAGGTGCTGGCCTTGCTCGGCCCGAACGGAGCGGGCAAGACAACGACCATCGAAATACTGGAAGGCTTCCGCAAACGCACCGGCGGTGAAGTGAAAGTGCTGGGTGTGGACCCTGGGCAGGGTGATGAGGCCTGGCGTGCCCGGCTGGGAATTGTGCTGCAGTCGTGGCAGGACCACGGCAAATGGAAAGTCCGTGAACTGCTGCATCACATCGGCCTTTACTACAGGCCTTACAGCAAGCCGTACGACGCAGACGAGCTGATGGCGCTCGTCGGCCTGACCGGCCAGGCCCGGACCAAGGTGGCCGTGTTGTCCGGCGGCCAACGGCGCCGGCTGGACGTGGCGATCGGGCTGGCCGGCCGGCCCGAGCTGCTGTTCCTGGACGAGCCCACGGTCGGCTTCGACCCACAGGCCCGCCAGGAGTTCCACGAGCTGGTGACCCGCCTGGCCGAGACCGGCACGACCATCCTGCTCACCACGCACGACCTGGACGAGGCCGAGAAGCTGGCCGACCGGATCGTCATCCTGGCCGCCGGCCGGATCATCGTCGAGGGCACCGCCTGGGAGCTGGCCAAACAGGTGTCCGGCAAGTCCGAGGTGCGCTACCGGCTCAACGGCGCGGCCGAGGTGCACTCGGTCGACGACCCCGCCGGGTTCCTGCGCGAGGCGCTGGCCAAGGACATCCACGACCTGGAGGTGCGCCGGGTCAGCCTGGAGGACATCTACCTGAGCATGGTGGCGAAATGACGACTGTGGCGGTGCGGGCCGGTGTCCAGCGCGGCTGGATCGAGTTCCGGCAGAGCGCGTCCAGCTGGGGTGAGCTGGTCGGCTGGGTGTGGCCGTCGATCATCCCGCTGGCGTTGCTGTTCGCGTTGCGCGGCAACACCGTCCAGGGCCTCGACTTCTCGATCGGCTCGCAGGCGGTTCCCGGCGTGCTCGGGATGAACGTGGTGCTCACCGGGCTGATGGGTGTCGCGGTGGCGCTGACCATGGACCAGATGGACGGAACACTGTTGCGGGCCAAGGCCATTCCGGGCGGCACAGTGGGCTATCTGACCGGCAAGATCGTCTCGCAGACCGCGATGACCGTGACGATCCTGCTGATCGTGCTGGTGCCGTGCGCGTTCCTCTTCGACGGCATCGAACTGGGCGGCGCGAGCTCGTGGCTGACCATGCTCTGGTTGGTGCTGCTGGGGTTGCTGGCCACTCTGCCGATCGGAGCGGTCCTCGGGTCGGTGCTCAAGAGCCCGCAGACGTTGAGCTTCATGACGTTGCTGGTGATGGGCCTGGCGATGGTCTCCGGGGTGTTCTTCCCGGTGACGTCGCTGCCCGAGTGGCTGCAATGGGTCGCGCAGGTGTTCCCGCTGTACTGGATGGGCCTGGGAATGCGCTCCGCGTTGCTGCCGGATGCCTTGGCAGCAGCGGAGATCGGCCAGTCGTGGCGGACGCTGGAGACCGTGGGCGTGCTCGGCGCGTGGGCCGTGCTCGGGTTCGTCGTCGCGCCGATCGTGCTGCGCAAAGTGGTCCGCAGATAGCGCAACCGATTCACAACAGGCCGCTCGCAGGCTCTGTCGCGTCCTAGCCCCCAATCGCGAGGGAATCCCCGATGCACAGCTGGCGACGCCTGCTCCTGGGTGCGTTCGCCGCGGTGCTCACGGCCGGCCTGGTGGCCGGCGTGCCCGCGGCGAACGCCATCGGTAACCCAGATGTCAAGATGCGCGACAACTCCTCCGACACCGGCGCCGAGCCCAGCTCGGGCCCGGTGTGGAGCAGCCCGGACATCCGGGTCTGCGACACACCTTCCTACTGCGCCGCGGATGTGGAGGTCACTCCCGGCCAGACCTACTACGTTTTCGTGACCTTGAACAACACCGGCGAACGCGAGACCTCGGGCCGGCTGCACCTCTACTACACCGAGGCCGGCGGCAACGCGACCTGGCCGACCGACTGGGACGCCATCAACAACCCGGTGGTCGACACGGTCCTGGCGCCGGGCGTGAACCCGCCGATCATGATCCCGTGGACGCTGCCCGGCGACTGGGTGCACTTCTGCCTGCTGGCCCGCTGGGTGAGCAAGACCGACCCGATGCCGGTCGAGGTCCCGAGCACCGTCACCAACACCTCGGCGAGCAACAACATCGTGTGGCACAACGTGGTCACGCACGGCCCGTTCGACCCGGGCGACAACTTCAAGGCACTGTTCATGATCGCCAACCCGAACCGGAAGCCGGACCGTGCGTGCGTGCTGGTCGAGCCCCCAGGCGAGCGGCCCTTCATCGGGCCGGGCACCATGCTCGTCGACATCGGGCCGACGCTGTTCGAACGGTGGAAGGCCGCGGGCGGTCAGGCCAAGGGCTTCAAACAGGTTGGCCCGACACAGTTCCAGGCGATCGACCCGCGCCGGTCCCTGCTGTGCGGCATCACG
>CBIMJO010001350.1:0-3397 GCA_966244135.1 uncultured Actinocrispum sp.
CCCCCACCACCAACACCCGGGGTGTTTCAAGTTTCGGCCCGGTGAATTCCCCCGGCCCCCGGCGAACAGTCGCCAGTCCGGCATTTCCACCCCAGTTGGATTCTCACCAACCGTGACCATCACCCCCGGTGACCACCGCCCCAAGATCAAGTCGGTCGGCCGTGCACCACCGCCCGGCGCCGCCCCGGCCACCGATGTGGCCAACCGGGTGACGACCACAGGCGGTATCGCTGTGACGGTCACACCGCGATAAAATTGGACTTCCTGTCGGTGTTTTTCGGGGGCTGGGCCGAGCGCGACGGCGACCCCTGCCACAACGATGGCGTCCACGCTGGTGGCCGCGGACATGGAGGGGCACGCCGGTGACAGGTGAAACTCCAGTTAAAGACACGCCTTTCGTCGACGTCACCGGAATACCGTTTGAGCAGCTGATGGCGCTCGATGACTCGGTTCTGGGACATGCACTGCGGGTGCTGGCGAAGGAGATAGCGAACCCGCAGGACGCCGTGGCGGGACACCAGTCCGCCATCTGACCAAGGACGTTGCGCCAACTGACCTTGGAGAAGGTGCACCGTGGCCGGTGAATGGCCGATCGACCGTCTCGATGTCGCGGCGCTGGCGGCTCGCGGCTGGCGGCCCCATCCGTTCCGGCAGTTCGTTCTCAAGATCCACAGCAGATGCGACCTGGCCTGTGACTACTGCTACGTCTACGCCATGGGCGACCACACATGGCGATCCCGCCCTGCGGTCATCACCGCCGAAGCCATCTCGGCCGCGGCGCACCGGATCGCGGAGCACTGCCGGATTCACCAATTGCCAGATGTGACGGTCATCCTGCACGGCGGCGAGCCATTGCTGGCCGGGCATTCCGTTATCCGGAGCATCGCGGCCGCATTGCGCAGCGCCGTTCCGCACACCACGCAGCTGACACTGTATGTCCAGACCAATGGGATGCTGCTCACCGAGAACATGCTGGACTTGTTACTGGAACTGGACATCCAGGTCGGGGTAAGTCTCGACGGCGGAGCCGGACAACATGACCGGCATCGCCGGACGGTGGGTGGCAAGGGCAGCTACCAACGGATAGCAGGGGCTTTGCGTCTGTTGAACTCCGGGCGGTACCGGAGGCTGTACCGAGGTTTGCTTTGTGTCATTGACCTTGACGCCGACCCACTGGACACATACCGGTCCTTGCTGGATTTCCAGCCGCCCAAGCTGGATTTCCTCCTGCCGCATGGAAACTGGACGGTTCCACCACCGCACCGGTCGCCCGGCGACCACCGGACACCGTACGGCGACTGGCTTGTCGCCGTGTTCGACCATTGGTACGGCGCACCACACCGGGAGACCGGGGTGCGGATCTTCGAAGAGATCATGCACCTTGCCTTCGGTGGCAGCAGCCAGTCCGAACTGATCGGTCTGAGCCCGGTCGCACTGCTGGTCATCGACACCGATGGCGCGATAGAGCAGGTCGATACCCTACGCTCGGTGCACCATGGCGCTGCGGCCACCGGAATGAACGTTTTCGGCAACGACTTCGACGAGGTACTCACCCATCCGGCCATCGCCGCACGGCAGATCGGAACCGAAGCACTGTCCAAGATCTGCCGAGACTGCCGCATCCACCGGATCTGCGGCGCAGGCCACTACCCGCACCGCTACCGACGCGGCAGCGGGTTCCGCAATCCGTCGGTGTACTGCCCGGACCTGACCCGGCTGATCGAGCACATCGTAGGTCGGCTGCAGGCAGACATCGCAGACCTGCTGGGGACATGACCGTGGTCGACACCTACCGCCTCTCGCACGAGTCACTCAGCGAACTCGCTGCGGGGGCCAGCGATCCGGCCGGCCGCCGGCTGCTGCGATCGGTGCAGCTGAGCAAGCACCTGCTGCTGTTGCGCACTCTTGTCGACCGCATCACCGGCGAGCCTCCCGCGGGTCTGGGCTTGTTGGCCAAGGTGGATGCCAAGGACCCCAACGCCCTGACCCAGGTGGTCGCGTATCCGCACACCGGCGCGTGGCTGATGAGCTGCCTGCGGGCCGACAGCGAGGGCCTGTCCGAGCTGGACCTGACGCACCTCAACGCGGTCGCGGCCGCCGCCGCGATCCGGGCCGGCCTGGACTTCAAGATTCCGGTGCCGGTGCGGGCGAACCGGGTGCATCTGCCAACTCTGGGTGCCGCGTCTGTCCTCACCAGCGAAAAACTTGTCGCAGCACAGGGTTCCGGTGGCCGGTACCGGATCGGCCCGGTCGAACTGCCCGCGAACCCACACCAAGACGCACCAGGCTGGCAGGGTCTGCGGAGGCTGACCGATGACCCCATCATGCTCGACGACATCGATCCGTACCGGCCTGCGGCCAAACTCGGCTTCGCCGAACGGCTTTCCGATGCCGACGCGCAGAAGTGGTGCAATGCCTTCACCGGTGCACAGGACCTGCTCGCCCGCGAGGAGCAGACCTGGGCGGACGAGGTTACCGACCTGATCATGTCGGTCGTCCCGCTGCAACGCACATCGTCGGGTCATGGCATCAGCGAGACCTCGCGCGACGCGCTCGGCAGCTTCTCGATGACCCTGCCCGCGAGCACCGAGGCGCTGGCCGCGACGCTGATTCACGAGGGTCAGCACAACAAATTGTCCGCGCTGCTGACATTGTTGCCCCTTCTGGACAGCGCACCTGAGCCGCGTTACTACTCGCCATGGCGAGGGGACCCCCGCCCAGCGTACGGAATTCTGCACGGCTGTTACGCATTCCTTGCGGTAACCGACTTCTGGTCGACCCGGAAGAATTCCACTGCTATCGCGGCCCTGGAATTCCTGCGTGGCTCGACGCAGGTCCGCACGGCATTGCGCACATTGGCAGGCTGTCCGAATCTCACCGCCGCGGGCGCCGACTTCGTCGCGGCCATGCAACGCAAGGCGGACACCTGGAACGTCACCGGGATCGCGCCGGAGGTCAAGGCGGTCGCGCGGGATTCGCTGGACGAGCACTGGATCACCTGGTGTCTGGTCAACCGGACCGTGTCCGCGGAGCACGTGCGGGCAGTGGCCGATCGCTGGCCCCTCACCGCGCCAGTGCTGCCGGAACCGATGGTGGGCGGGGTGTCCACATCCCTGCTCGAAGTGAACCCGCGCGTGCGGCTCGCCAGTCTCCGGCTCGCCGATCCCGTGCGCTTCACCGCGATGACGACGGCCGAACTGCGAGCGGCCAACCCTAACGTGACTCCCGGCCACCTGGCTCTCGCGGCACGCGACTATGCGGCGGCATGGGAGTTCTTCCTGCGGCAACCCGACGAGACGATGACCTGGATCGGGCTGGCCCTCGCGGGTCACCGGCTGACCGGCCACCGGATCCGGACGCTGTGGCCGGCTGGCTGGAATCAGGTCGGTGATACCTC
>CBIMJO010001351.1:0-3392 GCA_966244135.1 uncultured Actinocrispum sp.
GAACAACGCGAGCAGATCTTCGCGGCCGAACATGCGGGCCGTGTCCACGGCGGACGGCTGGCCCGCGAACGGATCGGCGCCCGCGTCGAGGAGGATGTTCACGATTTCGTCGTCATCATGGAAAACCGCTCCCGCGAGCGGGGTCTGGCCACCTTCATTGGCCTTCCCCGCGTTGGCGCCGAGCCGCACGAGAGCCCGCACGGTCTCGACGTGACCGTGGTACGCCGCGAGCATCAGCAGGGTGTTGCCGCCCTCGTTGCTGAGGTCGACCGGCACACCCGCGGTGACCAGCGACTCCAGCTCGTCCGTCGCGCCGCCGCGGGCCGCGGTGAAGGCACGCTCGTTGTCCTGTTCGTCCGCCACCCGTCCAGCCTGGCACAGCAGGCCCGAGCACTGGCAACCATCCGATGACCGGGCCTATTGTGGTCAGATAACGTTTCGGAAATGATTTGCACGCTACGAATACGTCGAGTCAGCATATGTGCGCCCTCCGTGAGAACAATACGGAGCGCTTCAGGATGATCGCCCTTTGTGTCTCTTCCGGGGTCCGGACATGAGAAAGGGCGGTTCACATCCATTGGTTTCATGGACATGAACCGCCCGGTCATGGTGCCCCCGACCGGATTCGAACCGGCACTCCAACCCTTTTAAGGGGCTTGCCTCTGCCATTGGGCTACGGGGGCGCAGGAAGCCTAAGCGTTCCGGCGCCCCCTTTGGGGAGGTTTTGCAACAACTCATCCGGCTGGCCCAGTGAATTGGTCCGGTCAGCTCTTGGCCGCACGCGCGAATTCGGTCTTCGGGTCCTGGATCTGGCCCATGGAGATGACCTCACGGCGGAACACGAATGCGCCCAGCCAGTCGAACATGATCCGGACCTTGCGGTTGAACGTGGGCATCCGCGAGAGGTGGTACCCCCGGTGCAGCAGCCACGCCAGGACCCCCTTCAGCCGGATCACGCCCAACACGTCTGAGACGCCCTTGTACAGCCCCAATGACGCGACCGAGCCCGCGTACTTGTGGAAGTAGGGCTTGGGCTTCTTACCACGGATCGAGGCCAGCACGTTGGGCACCAGGCGTTTTGCCTGGCGGACGGCGTGCTGTGCCGACGGGCTGCAGGTGGCCGTCGGGTCCTCCTTGATCCGGGACAGGTCCGGCACGCCCGCGTTGTCGCCGGCGGCCCACGCGTCGGACAGGCCCGCGACCTGCAGATCGGCCGTGCAGCGCACCCGGCCGCGCTCGTCGAGCGGCAGGTCGGTCTGCTGCAGCATCGGGTTGGCCTTCACGCCCGCGGTCCAGATCACCGTGTCGGCGTCGAACTCGGTACCGTCGTCGAGGACGATGTGCCCGTTCTCCAGGGTCTTGACCCGGGTGTCCAGGAAGACCTCGATCCCGCGCTTCTCCAGCACCTTGACGGTGTAGACGCCCATCTTGGCGCTCACCTCGGGCATGATCCGCCCGGTGGCCTCGACCAGCACCCAGCGCATGTCCTCGGCGCTGATGTTGTCGTAGTAGCGGATCGCGTAGCGGGCCATGTCCTCCAGCTCGGCCAGCGCCTCGACGCCCGCGTACCCGCCGCCGATGACCAGGAAGGACAGCAGCTTGCGGCGCAGCTCGGGGTCGTCGGTGGAGGCGGCCAGGTCCAGCCGGGACAGCACGTGGTTGCGCAGGTAGATCGCCTCGCCCACGGTCTTGAACCCGATGCCCTGCTCGGCCAGGCCGGGGATGGGCAGCAGCCGGGAGATGGACCCGAGGGCGGAGATCAGCACGTCGTACTCGACCTGCTGGATGTGCCCGTCGATGGACTCGACGGTCGCCGTCTTGCTCGCGTGCTCGATCTTGGTCACGCGGCCGGTCAGCACGTGACAGCGGCGCAGCACCTTGCGCAGCGGCACGACCACGTGCCGCGGCTCGATGGAACCGGCCGCCGCCTCCGGGAGGAACGGCTGGTAGGTCATGTGCGGCTGGGGGTCGACGACCGTCACCGAGGCCTCGAGGGACCGGAGTTTCCTCTGCAGGCCCAACGCGGTGTACAGCCCGACATACCCACCGCCGACGATGAGAATCCGCTTCGGCTGTTTCTTGCCCTTGGCCATGCACCTATGGTGACACCTCGCGGGCCGTCCTGCCCGGCGCCCCTGTCCAGGTGTGACCGGGATCGCCGGTTCACTGTGGACGATTCAAGATCAATCGTGCCGCCAGGACCACGACACCCACCGCGGCCAGCAGCCCGGCGATCTCCAAACCCGTTGGCAGCACCGACTTCGGCGCGATCGCGGCGATCGCGGCGGCGGCGAACGCAGTGGTCTGGACCACAACGAACCGGACGGCCGCCGGGCGCAGCGCGGACGGGTGGACCCGAGCAGTGCCAGGAATCACAGCCGCCAGCGCCGATCCGATGTGGACAAGGTGGACCAGCGGCAACAGCACCAGAACGGTGATGTCCAACGGACTGTCGAACCGGATCGCCGCGCAGACGGCGGTGGTGATCACGGTCAGGCCCGCCGCGGGCGAGGCCGGCACGAGCGTGGCGACCAGGCCGAACAGGCCGATCAGCCCGGCCAGCGCGACCCCGTTCGCCAGCAGCAGAAGCGTTATCACAGCGGTGGCAACCAGAACTGTGCCGCGCAACACCCACGCGGGCACTCCCTCGGACAGGGTCATCGCCGCCGCCCCCTCGCCAGCGAACGCAGCACCCCGGGCACCTGGTCACCCCAGCGCATCACCGGAATTCCATGTTGCCGCAACGTTTCCAGCCGCACCGCGTGCTCGGCCCGGAGCACCTCGAGAACCGCGCGGCCATACGGCTCGCGTGCGGCCGGCACAAGTCGTTCGGGTAACAGATCCATTGCCAGCACACGAGTTCCGCGTCGCACGACGGTCGCGGTGAGGTCGATGACGGCGTCGTCGAGGAACGGCGAGAACACGATCACCAGCGCCCCGGAGGGCGCCTGCTGGGGCCGCAGGATCGGCTTCGACGCGTACCCGACCGCACGCGAACACGTCACCAACTGATGCCGAAGCCGGAGCAACTGCCGGGTGCCGGAGCCCGGCTGGAGGCTGAGGTGCGGCCGGCCCAGGTCGACAAGCCCGACGCGGTCGCCCTGACGCAGATAACTGGCCCCCAGCGCGGTCGCTGCGCGCACGGCGGTGTCGAGGCTGCCGTCGGGCCGCACAGTCGTGCCGAGGACCGCCAGGGACCACTCGCCGATGTTCGGGCCGACGTCGACCCGGGTGTCGATGGCCAGGATCAGGGTCGCGTCGGCGTCGGCGTGGTACTCGCGGACGTGCGGAGTGATCACGCCGGTCGCCGCGGAGGCTCGCAGCGAGACCCGCCAGTCGATGCGTTTAAGCTGGTCACCGGCATGGAACGGGCGGATGTCGCGCAGCTCGGT
>CBIMJO010001352.1:0-3389 GCA_966244135.1 uncultured Actinocrispum sp.
CTGGCTGCGGTCAGGCCCCCATCGCTTTTCTCCTGGGTCCTAGAGGAGCTTGTCGATCGTGATCGGCAGGTCCCGGACCCGTTTCCCGGTGGCGTGGTGGATCGCGTTCGCGATGGCCGCGGCGGCGCCGACGATGCCGAACTCGCCGATTCCCCTGGCTCCCAACGGACTCAGGAACGTGTCCGGGTAGTCGAGGAACTCCACGTCGAACACCGGGGTGTCGGCGTTGACCGGTACCAGGTACGCGGCCAGGTTGGCGTTGGCGAACCGGCCGCTGGGCTCCAGCCGGGTCTCCTCCAGCAGAGCCTGGCCGGTGCCCATGATCAGGCCGCCGACGATCTGGCTGTGCGCGGTCTTCGGGTTGACGATCTGCCCGGCGTCCACAATGCACACGAACCGGGACACCCGTGGCTCGGCCGTCCACCGGTTGACCCGTACCTCGCAGAAGGTCGCGCCCCACGACCGGAACGCGTGCGCCGGATCGTTCACCCGAGGTGACGCAGCGACCGCCTCCACCCCGGGAGCGTCCATTGCGGACAGAAACGCGCCGAAGGTCATCGACGTCGAACCCAGCACCAGGGACCCGTCGGCATAGCTGGGCGCCGTGGGGAAATACGGCGTCCCGGTGGCGAACTTGACCAGCGCCGCCACGGCCGCGTCACAAGCGAGCTGAACCGCGGGCCCGTTCGTCGAGGTCGACCCGGACCCGCCCGCGTTGGCCGCCGTTGGCGAGGAGGAGTCGCCCAGCTCGGGAATCACGCGCGACACTGGGATCCCCAACCGATCCGCGGCCAGGATGGCGAACACAGTGGACTGTGCCGTGCCGAGATCCGCAGCAGTCCCCGCGACCACTACAGTCCCGTCCGCCTGGAACCGTGCCTTCACCGAGGCATCCCCACGCGACGCCGGATAGGTCGACGTGGCCATGCCCAGACCGACCAGCCAGTCCCCGTCCCGCATCGACCCAGGCGCCGGATCGCGCCGGGACCAGCCGAACTTCTCCGCTCCTCGCCGATAGCACTCGTCCAGGTGCTTACTCGACCAGGGCCGCCCGTTCCCCGGGTTCACCGGCGAGTTGTTCTTCTGCCGCAACGTCAACGGATCCATGCCGAGCTTCTCCGCCAGCTCGTCCACCGCACTCTCCAGCGCGAAGGACCCGGACGCCTCCTGGGGAGCCCGCATGATGGTCGTCGGCGGCGCATCCAACGGAATCACGCGCCGGGAGACATGGATGTTCTGGCTCGCGTACAAAGTCGCCGACAGGTTCGCCACCGACTCGAAGAAGTTGCTGGCCGGGGACATCGACGACACACCGTCGTTCTTGATGGCCGTCAGTGTGCCGTCCCGCTTGGCACCCAGCGCGACCTCCTGCCGTGAAGCCGGCCGGTGCCCTACGATCGTGAACGTCTGTTCCCGGGTCAGCACTGTCTTGATAGGACGACCCAGAGCCCGTGCTGCCGCGGCGGTGACGGGTGTGTGCGCCCAGTTGCCCCACTTGTTCCCGAAACCGCCGCCCACATAAGGGTTGTAGACGTGGATCTTGGCCTGGTCGATGCCCAGGGTGTTCGCCAGCCGTTGCGTGACCAGCCGGACGCCCTGGCTCACCGTGTAGATCTGGAGGTGGTCGTTGGCCCACGCGGCCAGGGTGGCGTGCGGCTCCATCGCGTTGTGGTTGTTCACCGACGTCGTGTACGTCGCCGAGACGGTCACCTCGGACGCCGCAAGCGCAGCGTCGATCGAAGGCACGCCAGGAGCCAGGATGTCCTGTACCGGCGATCCGCTCGGCGGGTTCACCGGTGTCCCGCTGGGGAACGAGGTCGCCGGAGGCTGAACGTCATACGTGGTCCTGATCAACCCGGCCGCATCCCTGGCCTGCTCGAAGGTCTCCGCCACCACCAGGGCAATGAGCTGCCCGTAGTACCGGATCGCCTTGTCCTGCAACGGTGGTCGAGTCTCGTCGTTCTGGGCTTGGGTGTACGCGAACAACTTCAGCGGGTTGTCCGGGCTGTACACGGCGAGCACTCCAGGCGCCCGCAGCGCGTCGTCGACGACCATCCCGGTGATCGTCCCGCGCGCGATCGTGCTCGTCACAACATAGCCGTACGCCAGCCGATCCACCTTGAAGTCGGCCACATAGGAAGCTGTACCGGTGACCTTGAGGTGGCCGTCGACCCGGTCGACCGGCTGTCCGAGCGGGCTCATCGCAGACCCGCCAGGGCTCGCACGATCGTCCGCTGCACCAGCGTGACCTTGAAGCCGTTGTGCGCCAACGGCCGAGCACCCTCGACCGCCACCCGAGCCGCCGCGGCGAAGTTCTCCTCCGTGGCGGGCTTCCCGCGAAGGGCAGCCTCCACTTGGGACAATCGCCAAGGCCGGGTCCCGACACCGCCGACGGCGACTCGCGCATCCCGGACCACCCCGCTGACGGTGTCCAGCGCGACCGCCGCCGAAGTCAAAGCGAACTCATAGGACGAGCGGTCCCGGATCTTGACGTAGGCCGAGTTCCGCGCCCACACCAGCCGAGGCACCCTGATCGCGGCGATCAGCTCCCCCGGCTCAAGCACGTTCTCCGCCCAGGGCGTGTCCCCCGGCAGCCGGTAGAACGATGCCAGCGCAACGGTCCGGGACCCTGACCGGGACTGAAGCACGACCGAAGCGTCCAACGCGGTCAACGCCACCGCGAGATCGCTCGGATGCGTGGACACACAAGAAGAACTCGTCCCCAGGATGGCGTGCCCCCGGTTGTCCCCCGTCTGCGCCGGGCACCCGCTGCCCGGAGAACGCTTGTTGCACGGCGTCCGGACATCACGGAAGTAGTCACACCGGCTGCGCTGCAACAGGTTCCCACCCATGCTCGCCATGTTCCGCAGCTGCCCGGAGGCACTCGCCAGCAACGCCTGCGCCAGCACCGGATACTGCGTCACCACGTCCCGGTGGACAGCGACATCGCTCATCCGCTCCAGGGCACCGATCACCAGGACATCGCGATCGTGCGTGATCCCCCGCAGCGGCAGGGAGTTGATGTCGATGACCCGCTCCGGCGTGACCACATCGAGCTTCATCAAGTCGACCAGAGTCGTGCCACCGGCGAGAAACGCCGACCGATCCCCCGCCAACGCCAACGCATCCGCAGCGGACGAAGGAGCCTTGTAGTCGAACCCCTGCATCACGCACCACCCGCCTGGCGGATGGCCGCGACGATGTTGGGATACGCGCCGCACCGGCAGATGTTGCCGGACATCGCCTCGCTGATCTCCGCGTCCGTCCGCGCGCGCCCCTCAGCGAGAACCGCGGCAGCGGACATGATCTGGCCGGACGTGCAGAACCCGCACTGGAACGCGTCGCAGGCGATGAACGCCTCCTGCACCGGATGCAGGGTGTCCCCGTCA
>CBIMJO010001353.1:0-3389 GCA_966244135.1 uncultured Actinocrispum sp.
CGATGGTCGTGGTGACACACGAGATGGAGTTCGCCCGCGAGGTCGCCGACACCGTGGTATTCATGGACGGCGGAGTGGTCGTGGAGGCGGGGTCGCCCGATGCGGTGATCCGGTCGCCCCAGCACGAGCGCACCAAGGCCTTCCTGTCCCGAGTGTTGCGTCAGGACTGATATTGGCGGTCATCCGTGGGGGCGGCGGCTCGTCCGACGAGCCGCCTCCTCGCGACCCCTTCGACGCGTCCTCACCGGATCCGCCCAGGTGGGCACACATGCCGGCGGCCGACGTGATCCGCCGGGTGGTGGAGCCGGACGCCGGTGGGCTGCGCTGGCGGCGCCGCCCGGTGACCCCGCCGGTGATCGTGATCGAGGACAGGTTCCTCACCGGCACGCTGAACCTGCGCGCGCTGGAGTTCCCCTACCTGCTGGAGTTCGTCCGCTGCCGGTTCGAGAACGCGCCCGACCTGCGGCAGGCCAAGCTGGCCGGTCTCGAGTTCCGTGACTGCTGGCTGCCCGGCCTGCGGGCGAAGAACTCCCGGTTCGACAACGACCTGGTGATCGCATCGACCACTGTGGACAGTCTCGTCGACCTGGTGGACGCGGACATCGAGGGTTCGCTGCTGCTGCAGGCGAGCACCCTCGGGTCGGGCACCCGCGCGCTGCACGCCGACCGGCTGGTGCTCGCGGGTGCGTTGCTGGCCAACAACCTGCGGGCGAACGGCGAGATCCGGATGCCGGGGCTGCGGGCCGGTGGCAACGTCAACTTCTCCGGCGCCGTGCTGGACAACCCCACGGGCAACGCGCTCAACGGGTACGGCAGCCACATCGGCGGCAGCCTGCTCTGCGGGATCGACGTCACGTCCCAGGCCGCTTTCGCCTCCACCGGCTGGCTTTTCCTGTCGGCGACCCGGGTGGAGGGTGACTTCTCCTTGCGTGGCGCGGATCTGCAGCCCGGCGATCTGTCCCAGGCGGTGACCGGCACGGATCCCGGGTTCGACATCACCGCGACGCTGATCGCCGACCGGATCCGGGTGGAGGGCAACGTCGAGCTGGACCGGGGGTTGCGCTCGACCGGGACGATCCGCATCGTCAACGCGGTCGTCGGCGGGTCGATGCGGCTGGCCAGTGCGCACATCGACGTTTCCGGGGACACCCCGCCGCCATGGCCGCACCGCGCGCTGCACCTGGACGGCACGCAGATCAGCGGCGACTTCGACGCGCGGTCGCTGCGGCTGGCCGGGCAGGCGCGGATGGTCGACGTGGACATCCGCGGCAGTCTCCGGCTGGACGGAGCCAACCTGCGCAACCCCGAGGCGGACGCGATCCTGGGCCGCCGGTTCAGCGTGGGCGGCAACATGGACGCCCGGTTCGTCGAGGTCGCCGGGTGCTTTTCCTTACAGGGCGCCAAGATCGGCGCGAATATGGACCTGCGCGGCACCCGGCTGGTGGAACCGGGCAAGCACGTGCGCACCGGCGCGATCTCTCCCTCAGTGGACATCCGGGCCGCGACGATCGGCCGCGACATGATCATGTCCGCCGGTCACCGGCCGTTCGCCGCGCACGGCGGGGTCCGGATGCACCGCGCGGAGATCGGCCGGGAGGCCAACTTCGACGGTGCCATCCTCGGCTCGGCGTTGACCGGGACGGCGTTGAACGGGCACGGCATGGTCGCGCAGGAGCTTGTGCTGACTGTGGGACAAGCGCCGCGCGGCCGGGTGACGCTGCGGCACGCTCGGTGCGCGTCCCTGGACGACAACGAGAACTTCTGGAACACCACCGGAAAGCTGGATCTGGAGGACTTCCGGTACGAGGCGCTCGCGGTGCCGATCGACGTCAAGGACGACGCCGCGGTCCGCAACCGGCTGCGGTGGCTGCGCGGGATCATGCAACGTGACTACAGCCCCGGCCCGTACGACCAGCTCGCCGCGGTGTTCCGCGCTGGTGGCAACGAGGAACACGCGTCCACTGTGCTCATTGAGAAGCAACGGCGCCGGTATGTGGCCATGGCGGACGGGTTCCGTGTGCTGGGGCCGGGTGTGTTGCTGTGGAGCTGGCTACAGCGCTCGATGGTCGGCTACGGCTACCGGCCGACGCGTGCGTTGGTGTGGCTGTTGCTGGCGTTGGCGGTCGGCAGCCTGTGGTTCGGTTTCCATCCCCGGTTGACGGAGATCAACGAGCAGGACCATCTGATCTGGAACCCGGTGCTGTACACATTGGACCTGCTCGTGCCGATCATCGACTTCGGCAACAAGAATCGCTGGCAGGCGCCGGGCGCGTCACAATGGATCGCCTCGGGGCTGATCGCCACCGGCTGGGTGCTGGCCACCACCGCGGCGGCCGGCCTGACCCGGATGCTGCGCCGGAACTGACCTCTCGAAGGGGAGCGCCTGTGAACCCGTCCGCCACTGGGCAGATCTCGGTGAGTGCGCCGCCGGACCGCGTCTACGCGCTGATCAGCGACCTCGCCGGGCTGTGCTCGGTCGCCGAGGAGACCACTCGCGCGACCATCCTGGACGGCGGGACTTCCGTGTCCGTTGGCACTCGTTTCCGCGGCAGCAACAAGCGGGGTGTGTTCCGGTGGGCCACCACGTCCACCGTCACCGATGCGGCCCCGGGCACCCGCTTCGCTTTCGACGTCACCTCTTTGGGTGTTCCTGTGTCGCGGTGGCAGTACGACATCGAGCCGGCCGAGGGAGGATGTGTGGTCACCGAGAGCACGTGGGACCGCCGTCCGGGCTGGTTCTACCCGATCGCGCTGCTGGCCACCGGCGTCACCGACCGGTCGGCGGTGAACACCGCCAACATCGCCAGGACCTTGCAGCGCCTGAAAGTCATGGCGGAATCAGCATGATCCCCCTGGTCATCATCGACGCGGCCAACGTCGTCGGCAGCGTCCCCGACGGCTGGTGGCGCGACCGCGCGGGCGCCACCGAACGCCTCCGCGACAGCCTCGCGGGTCTGTCGCAAACCGGTGTCGGCGGCCTGGAACCGCCGATCGACGTGGTAATGGTGGTCGAAGGCAAGGCGCGCGATGTCGCCCCGTCCGAGACGATCCGCGTCGTGTCGGCGTCTGGCTCCGGCGACGACGCCATCGTGGATCTGGTGCGTTCCGAGGGCACTTCCCGCGACTGCGTCGTCGTCACCGCCGACCGTGGCCTGCGGTCCCGCGTGACCGAGCTCGGCGCTTCAGTGCTGGGCCCGAGTTCCGTCCGCTAGTACTTCGAGCAGAGCCCCACGACCTTCTGCGCCTGCTGGGTCAGCTCGGCCTTCGTCCGGTTGTGCTCGGCGCCGAAGTCGATGGCGATCGTGGTGGCGGACCGGAGTTCCTCGGCGAGTTCCCGGTACTCCTGGTTCTGCGTGGCCGCGTTGGACACCAGGACCTGCGCCGCCGTC
>CBIMJO010001354.1:0-3378 GCA_966244135.1 uncultured Actinocrispum sp.
GGCGCGGAGTTCTTGCCCGCGGAGATCACGCTCATCGCCTGTCCCACGAGCATCGGCGTGTTCGGCATGACCCGCACCACCGGCACCGAATCGGGCAGCGTGCGCTCATACAGGGCCGTCGGGAGGCCCGCGCACAGCGACACCACCAGGTTGCGCGCGCTGACCACGGGCGCCAGCTCGGCCAGCACCGGGTCGATGTCCTGCGGCTTCACCGCGACGACGAGCACCTCCGCCTCGGCCGCCGCGGTCGGCACGTCGACAGCGCGCACCCCGTACTGCTTGGTCAGCTCGGCGGCGCGCTCGGCGTACCGCTCGGTGAACAGCAGCTGGTCGGGCGACCGGCCGCCGGACAGCAGCCCGGACAGCAGCGCCTCACCGATCTTGCCTGCCCCCAGCACAGCGATGGTCGTCATGCCAGAAAGGGTGCCAGACCCGGGCGGATCGCCGCCGGGAACCCATTGGGTCTCGCGCCCTTCGTCCTGCCTGGCCGCCGCAGGGCCCCGCACCAAATCGAACCGCGCGAGACCCGGCGGCTTCTCCTCAGCCTGTGGTTGCTGTCAGGGCCAGCTGCCGTGCTTGGCAGACCAGGCGACCTGTGGAGTCCACGACGGTGGCGTCCGAGTCGAACCAGGCGCCGTGCACCGCGCGGCAGTCGACCTGGATGCGCAGCCAGCCCGGCGCCGGCCGCGACCGCAGCAACGCCGTGAGCTGAACCGCCGGGGACCAGCCCATCCGCCCCAGGTTGAACGTCACCGGCATGGAGATGTCCCCGGCCACCAACGCGAACAACGGGTCCGCGTGCTCACCCCGTGGCCGCACCCACAGCCGTAGCCGCAACGGGTCGCCGACGTGCCCGTGCAGGAACCCCGCGCCCGATGGGTCCAGCCGCACATCGCAGCCTTCGGTGAGCCGGAACATCTGCGCCGACGGCAAAGTCGAGATGTCGATGGCGTTGCCTGGGGGCTCCGCAGGCTGGTTCGGCAGGTCCGTCCACGCCGCACGGTCCCGCGGCAGTCTGCCCGTGGTGACTACAGCCTCCACACAGCTACGGCCGCGCTGTTCCAGGTTCACCGCGACAACCGTCGCCTGCCGCCCGGTCTTGCGCACCTCGGTGCGCAGCAATGCCGGGCCCACCCCAGGGGAATGCAGGAATTGCGCGCTCACCGCGAGCGGGTCCACCAATGGCGTGCCATTGCCCGTGTGCAGGGCGACGGCCGTCTTGGCAAGCAGCGCAAGCAGAAAACCGCCATGGGGCTTCCCGGCCACCGTCCACTCCGCGGGCAGTTCCGCGGTGAACGTCCCATCGCCCAATGGGCGTACGGCGGCGGCGGTACTGAACGAGATCACGTTGCTACCTCGGCCGTTCACGAATGGCTGACCAGTGCGCGCGCGAAGAACGCCGTGTTGGCGGGTCTTTCGGCCAGCCTGCGCATGAGGTAGCCGTACCACTGAGAGCCATAGGGCACGTAGACCCGCACCGTCTCCCCCTCCTGCGCCAGCCGGCGCTGCTCGTCCGGTCGCACCCCGAAAAGCATTTGGAATTCGTAGGTTCCCGGCTTCCGGTCATACCAACGCGCCCGTTCGCCGACGATACGCACCAAACGCGGGTCGTGGGTTGCGAACATCGGGTATCCGTTGCCCGCCAGGAGCGCGTTCGCGCACCGCACATAGCTCAGATCGGTCTCGTGACGGTCGAATGCGACGTTCTCCGGTTCGGCGTAGGCGCCCTTCACCAGTCGCACGCGCGAGTCCGCCAGCGACACGCAGTCCGCCAACGTGCGGTGCAGATAGCTCTGCACGACGGCCCCCGTCGACGGCCACGTGCGCCGCAGTTCGGCGAGCACGCGCAGCGTCGAGTCCGTCGTGGTGTGGTCTTCCATGTCGAGGGTCACAGTGGTGCCGCATTGCTCGGCCGCGGCACATACACGGGATGCATTGTCCAAGGCCAGCCGCTCGCTCAGGGCCTGGCCCACGGCGGTCAGCTTGACGCTCACCTCGGCGTCGGCCGCCAGGCCCTCGGCGTGCAGTCGGTCGAGCAGGTCCAGGTAGGCCCGGACGGTCTGGTCTGCCTGCTCGGCGTCCCGGACGTCCTCCCCGAGGTGGTCCAGCGTCACCTTGCGGCCGGACCCGGTGAGCTCGCGGGTCACGCGGATCGCGTCGGCGGTGTTCTCCCCGGCCACGAACCGCCGCACGACGTCCCGGCTGACCGGGGCGGTGGCGACCAGACGACGGATCGCGTCGTTGCCCGCCGCCGCGAGAACGAGCGATCGCAGCGGATGCACGCACAGACTGTACGACCAGGTCAGAAGATCGCTTTTACCTGGCCGGGCTTTCTGAACACCGGCTTACCTGTCAAGATGCAACCGGGCGAACAACAACGCCTCGGCGAGGTCGCGCGCCCGTTCAGCGGGACCTTTTGCGGCCCTGGTGTTCACTTCCAGCACGACTTGTCCGGAAAAGCCGTTGGCGGCCAACATTTCACACAGCTGGTCGCAGGGCTGGTTGCCGCGCCCGGGCAGCAGGTGCTCGTCGCGGGGCGCCCCCGTGCCGTCGGCCAGGTGCACGTGGGTCAGGCCCGTGCCCATCCGTTTCGCCAGCGCCAGCGCGTCCTCACCGGCGGCCGAGGTGTGCGACAGGTCGAGCGTGTAGTGGCTGTGGCCGGCGTCGGTCGGGTCGATCGACGGCTTGAACGCGGACACGCTTCGCCCGCGCGCCAACGGTTTCACCGGGAACATGTTCTCCACCGCGATGGCGATGCCGGACCGCTGCTCGAGATCGGCCACCAGGTCGGCGAACCCGTCGGCGTACCGGCGCTGCCACCGGAACGGCGGGTGCACCACGACCGTCGGCGCGCCCAGCTCCTGCGCGGCCTCGACCGACCGGCGCAGCCGGACCTCCGGGTCGGGCGACCAGATCCGCTGGGTGATCAGCAGGCAGGGCGCGTGCACGGCCAGGATCGGCACGCCGTGGTTGCGCATGCACCGGCGCAGCGCGTCGACGTCCTGGCTGACCGGGTCGGCCCAGACCATCACCTCGACCCCGTCGTAGCCCAGGGCCTTGGCCAGGGCGAACCCGGTGGCCGCGTTCTGCGGGTAGACCGAGGCGGTGGACAGCGCGACCGGGATCGCGCTCAACGGCTCAACAGCACGGGTGACATCGTGATGACCAGGCTGACCACCATCGTGATGATCGTCGTCCAGAGGTCCTCCTGGTGGCGGATCTTGCGCACCACCCAGACCATGCCGACGGTCACCACGAGCGCCACGACCAGGGCCGCGGTCGGCAGCTTGCCCCACAGCCAGTTGAACCCGAGCCACAGCGCCGCGCCGCCGATCACGCCGATGGCCAGCTGCCCGGCCATCGACAGCCATTCCTTCA
>CBIMJO010001355.1:0-3373 GCA_966244135.1 uncultured Actinocrispum sp.
GATGAGGTGGCTTCGGCAACCGACAGTACAAAGTGGACATTCCGCGGGACCGGCCGCGCGCGACCGGTCCCGCGGTGTGAGACTCGCCAGCCGGAATCGAACCGACGTCCTCTCCGCACTCGTGAGCCGGAGTGCTCTCCCACTTGAGCTATGGCGAGAGCCATATTTTCGCTCCGCACACAACGATTTCCTAGCGGCCTTTCGAGTGCATCCGCTACAGCGCCTGCCACCATCCGTCGACGATCGGCGGGTCCGAGACGTCGATGCGTTCACCCGGTCTGGGTACAGCCAGCCGCACGTCACGGGCTTTTGCCTCACGCCACAAGCGATCCACGGGTTCGGTCCAGGCGTGCACGGCCAGGTTGAACGTTGCCCAATGCACGGGAATCAGCACGTGCGCCTGCACGTCCACAAGCGTGGCAACGCCTTCCTCGGGCGTCATGTGGATGTCCGGCCACGCCGGGTCGTAGGCGCCGACCTGCACCAGGGCGGCGTCGAACGGGCCGTGTTTCTCGCCGATGGCGGCGAACCCGTCAAAATATCCGGTGTCGCCGGTGTAGAACACGCGGTGCTCCGGCCCGGCCACAACCCAAGAGGCCCAAAGGGTTCCGTCCCGCTTGATGCCGCGGCCGGAGAAGTGCTGCGCCTCGGTGGCGGTCAGCCGCAGCGGGCCGACCTCGGCGCTCTCCTCCCAGTCGAGCTCCACGATGCGGTCGGCGGGCACGCCCCAGTGCTCCAGGTGCGCGCCGATGCCCAGTGGGACAAGGAAAGGCGCGTGCTGGGTGTGCAGCAGCTCGCGAACCGTAGGCAGGTCAAGGTGATCGTAGTGGTCGTGCGAGATGACGATGGCGTCGATCCGGCCGAGCGAGGACAGCGGCACCGGCACCGGGTGCAGCCGTTTGGGGCCCAGCACGGCGGATGGTGACACGCGGTCGCTCCACACAGGATCGAACAGCACCCGGGAGCCGTCGATCTCGATCAGCACGGACGCGTGCCCGTACCACGTGATGTGCAGCCCGTCGGACTCCGCCGGCGGGGGAGTGCTCACCAGCGGCACCGGCCCGGCGGGCTTGCGCTTCTCCCGGCCGAACACGAGGCGGCGCAGCGTCTCGGGGAAGTCCCCCGGCTGGAGGGTCCCGCTCGGCCGTGTGTTGCGGAACACGCCGTCATGGAACTGCGGAGAGCGACGCATCCGCTCCGCACGTTCACCCGTCGGTGTCGCGCCGATGGCGTCCGGCACACCCCGGACGGCCCGCCCGAGCAGGCCGAGCGCCGTCAGGCTCATGGCCCCGGCGACCATCCTCTTTGCTCTTCCCACAAACCAAGACTACCCGGGGCCGGCGTGTACCGTTTCCGTGGTGAGCCGGTTACTGCTCCGTGATGTCCGCCTCGGTCTGGGCGGTTCACGCACCGACGTGCTGCTCGACGGCGGGCGTGTCGCCGCGATCGGTCCGGGCCTGACCGGCGGCGAGGTCGTGGACGGGCGGGGCGGTACGGTGCTGCCCGGTCTGGTGGACGCGCACGTGCACGCGACCCAGTGGGCGGCTTCCCGGCGCCGGATCTCGTTGGCGGGCGCCAGTTCCGCGGCCGCCGCGGTAGCGGCCGTGGCTCGCGAGGCGGGCTCCGATGAGCCGGTGATGGGACACGGTTTCCGCGACGGGACGTGGCCGGACCGGCCGCACAAGGACATGCTGGAGCGCGCGCTGCCGGGCCGCGCGGTCGCCTTGTTCAGCAACGACTTGCACACCCTGTGGCTCAGCCCGGCCGCGCTGCGGCTGATCGGCCGTGAACACCCGACCGGGGTGTTGTTGGAAAACGACTGCATGGCAGCGACTGCCGAGCTGCCGTCGGCCTCGGTCGAGACGCTGGACCACTGGGTGCTGGAGGCGACCGACGCGGCGGCGGCCCGTGGCGTGACCGGGATCGTCGACTACGAGTATTCGGACACCGTCACGGACTGGTTGCGGCGCCTGGCTTTGCGGCCGCCCGGGGTGCGGGTCGCCGCGGTCGTCTCGCGGCCGTTGCTGGACACCGCGATCGCCCGCGGGCACCGGACCGGCGATGTCGTCGCCCCGGAGATCACTGTGGGGCCGTACAAGCTCTTCGTGGACGGGTCACTGAACACCCGCACCGCCTACTGTCACGAGCCGTATCCCGGGCAGGATGGTCATGGCCTGCTGGAGCTGCCGTTCGACACGTTGGTCTCGTTGATGGACAAGGCTTTCCGGCACGGGATCAGCCCGGCCGTGCACGCCATCGGGGACCACGCGAACACCCTCGCGCTGGACGCGTTCGAGAAGGTCGGCTGCCCGGGCCGGATCGAGCACGCCCAGCTGGTCCGGGCTTCGGATCTGCCCCGGTTCGCCGCCCTGGGGGTGGTCGCGAGCGTCCAGCCCGCGCACCAGCCCGACGACCGCGATGTGGCCGACCGGCACTGGGCGGGCCGCACCTCGCGCGCTTTCCCTTACGCCGCACTGCTGCGGGCCGGGGCGACGCTGGAGATCGGCTCGGACGCGCCGGTCGCCCCGCTCGACCCGTGGGACGGCATCGCCTCGGCGGTGGCCAGAACGGACGACACCCGCCCGCCCTGGCACCCGGAGCAGGCCATCGACCTGGAGACCGCGTTGGCCGCGGCGAGCAAGGGCCGCCGTGGGGTCGCGGTCGGTGATGTCGCGGACTTGATGGTGACAGCTGTCGACCCCAGTACTGTTTCCCCGCAGGAACTCCGCGACATCCCGATCGTGGCGACCTTCCTGGGCGGCCGCCTCAGTCATCTAGCTTGAGGCCCGCTCGGCCTCGCTGCGCTCGACGCAGAACTCGTTGCCCTCCGGGTCGCGGAGGACCGCCCATCCGGTGCCGTCGGGGTTGCGCCGGTCGTCGAACAAAGTGGCGCCGAGGGTGAGGACGCGCTCGACCTCCTCGTCGCGGGTGCGGTCGTCCGGGCGGAGGCAGACGTGCAGGCGGTTGCGCTCGGTCTTGGGCTCGGGGTCGAGCTGGAAGAAGAGGTTGCTGCCGTTGCCGAGGTCGATGGAGACCTCGGGGTCGCCCGGCTTGTCGCCCTCCTCGATGGGGCGGTCGGTGATCTTGCTCCAGAACTCGGCCAGGGCGTAGGGGTTCGCGCTGTTGAACGAGAAGTTGTGGATGTGGGATGCCATGGCGCGATCCTTGACGGCGTTGTGAGGGCCGTCAAATCGGTTATCGCAAGGTGCCCCGCCGTGTCTCACGTTCATCCGCGCCGTGTTGCGCGTTCGTCCGGGTGTTGGGCGCGGGTGGAGTGGGGCGGCGCCTGGTTGGTGGTTGGGGCGGTTCGATTTGGTTTGGGGCCCCTGCGGCGCAAGGGCCGGGAAACGCGGGCAGGGCCAGGGCCCTGCCC
>CBIMJO010001356.1:0-3373 GCA_966244135.1 uncultured Actinocrispum sp.
CACGCGCTCGAAGGGCACGCCCAGCTCGTCGGCGACGATCTGCGCGAACGTGGTCTCGTGGCCTTGGCCGTGCCCGCAGGTCCCGGTGGTCACGATGACCTCGCCGGACGGGTCCATCCGGACGTGCGCGGTGTCGTAGCCGGGGGTCATGCGCATCCGGCGTTGGGACATCGTCGGCGTGCCGTAGGCGGTCCGTTCGGAGAAGCACGAGAACCCGATGCCTGCGTAGACGCCCTGCTCACGCAGCTGGTCGCGTTCGGCGTACCAGCCGGCCTCGGTGATCTTCTTCTCGGTCAGGTCGAGCGACTCGAGGTAGCTGCCCTCGTCGTAGGTGATCTTGTTGACGCCGGTGTACGGGAACTCGCCGGGCAGGATCATGTTGCGGCGGCGGATGTCGATCGGGTCGATGCCCAGCCGCGCGGCCGCCTTCTCCATCAGGCGTTCCATCACCAGCACGATCTGCGGGCGCGAGACGCCTCGGTAGGGGGCGGTCGGGGTCTTGTTGGTCGACACCCCGCGCCCGCGCGCCCGGTAGGCCGGGACCTTGTAGATGCCGGGGAGTTCGGTCGCGGCCATCAGGGGTTCGACCGCGCAGGTGAACGGGAAGACCGAGTAGGCGCCGATGTCGCATTTGACGTCCGCGGCCAGGCCCAGGATCTTGCCGTGCTCGTCAAACGCGGCCGTGATGTCGTACTGCTGCTCGTGGCCGTGCACCGAGCCGATCAGGTTCTCCTGGCGGTCCTCTACCCAGACCAGCGGGCGGCGCACCATCATCGCGGCCTTGGCCAGCACCACTTCCTCACGGCTGACCACGCACTTCTGGCCGAAGCCGCCGCCCACATCCGGCGCGATCACCCGGACCATCCGTTCAGGAATGTCCAGCGCCTGCGCGATTCCGGACCGGACCTGGTGCGGCACCTGAGTCGAGGTGTGCACGACGACCTGGCCGTCGCGGTCGTCCCATTCGGCCAGCGTGGCGCGGCCTTCCATGGGCAGACCGGACACGCGGCCGCTCTTGAACACCTCGTTGAGCGTCAGGTGGGCGTTGGCGAAGATGTCGGCAAGCTGCGGATCGTCGAACATCACCAGGTCGACGAGGCAATTGCCGGTGCCACTGTGGACTTCCGGGGCCTGTGGCGCGAGGGCGTCGTCAAGATTCGTGACGACCGGTTCGACGTCATAGTCGACGTCCACTGCCTCAGCGCCATCCTCGGCCGCGTAGGCGTCCTCGGCGATGACCAAGGCGATCGGCTCGCCGACGAACCGGACGCGGTCGTGCGCCAGCATCGGCATCCTGGTGGGCTTGAACTCGTCGCGTTCCAGGATGGCCTGCAGGTACGGGTCGCCCAAGTCGTTGCTGGTGAACACTTCCAGCACGCCGTCGACCTTCTTGGCGCGTTCGGTGCCGATGCCGCGAATCGTGGCCGACGCGTACGGGCTGCGGACGAAGGCGGCGTGCAGGGTCTGCGCCGTGGCCATGTCGCTGACGAAACGCCCGCGCCCCAACAACATCCGCCGGTCTTCCTTGCGCGGGACCCGGGCCCCGACCCAGCGCGTGGCGTCCGTCATGCCGCGGCCTCGGCGAGTGCGCGGGCGACCAGAGTCGCGGTGAGCTTCTTGCGGTACGCCGCGCTCCCGTGCCCGTCCGAGGGCGGTTCCACTTGCGCCGCGGCGGTTTCGCCCGCGGCTTTGAAGGTCTCCCCGGTCGCGGGCTGACCGCCCAGGTCGATGTCCACTGTGTACGGTTTCTCCGCGACTCCGCCCAGGACGATCCGCGCGGTGAGGATCTCGTTCTCGGCCAGGTCCAGCCGGGCGGCCGCGGCGACGATCGCGAAGTCGCCCTTGCGCTGGGAGAACTCGGTCAGCGCGGCGTGCGGGGCGGGCTTGGGGAACCGGATCTCGGTGATCATCTCGTCCGGTTCGGCCGCGGTCATGAAGAAACCGTGGAAGAAGTCCTTGGCCGGGACATGCCGTTGCCCGGCGGGGCCTTGCAGGGTGATCACGGCGTCGAGGAGCACGGCCAGGACGCACCATTCGGAGGTCGCGTCACCGTGCGCGATGCTGCCGCCGAACGTGCCACGGCATCGGATGGGGTAGTGGCCGATCCAGCGGGCTGCCTCCGGCAGCACCTCGAACCCGTCGAGCCTGGCCAGCTCGACCGTGCGATGGGTGGTGAGGGCGCCGATGTGCAGGCCCTGGTCGTCGCGGCGGAGGTAGTCAAGCCCCGGGACGCGCGTGATGTCGACGAGCGCGCTCGGGCGGGCCAGACGGAAGTTCATCATGGCCACGAGGCTCTGCCCGCCGGCCAGGATCTTGGCGTCCGGACCCAGCTCGCCCAGCAACGCCGTCGTTTCGTTCACGTCGTAGGCACGGTGGTAGGTGAACGCCGCTGGCTTCACAGGGCCCCTTCCCTCCAACTTGGTATACCATATTTCACCATGAGTCTCGTCCTTGAGCGATCAGACGACTGCCTCCGACTCAAGCTGAACCGCCCCACCCGGCGCAACGCCCTCACCGAGCACACGGTCAAAGCCCTGCTCGCCGCCCTCGACTCCACCCCGACGCTGCCGTTGATCCTGGGCAGCGCCGACCCGGCGGTGTTCTGCGCGGGCGCCGACCTCACGGTCCCGGACGACGAACGCACTCGCCTGTCCGACCTCCTGTACCAATGCTACGAGCGGATGATCACACGTCCAGGCCTGGTTATAGCGGTGATCACCGGGGCGGCCGTGGGCGGGGGCGCACAGCTGGCGTCCGCCGCCGATCTCCGGATTTCGGGCCCGGGAGCGCGGTTTCGATGGGTCGGGCCTGGTCATGGGCTCGCTGTAGGGGCATGGATCCTGCCGTCGCTGATCGGGCGGTCCGCGGCGCTTGACCTGTTGATCTCTTCTCGGTGGCTGGAGGCGGACGAGGCGTACCGGCTCGGCTTCACCGGGCTGGCCGACGATCCCTGGGCCGCCGCGGCGCGGTTGATCACCCACATCGGCACTCTGGACCGGAACGCGGTCGCCCGGATCAAGTCGATCTCGGCCGCGGACGGCCTGCTGCAACGCCTCGCCGACGAGAGAATGGGGAACCGATCAACGTGGACCGGCGCAGTGTGATCACGGCTCACCGCCACCACAAAACTGTCGGTGGCCCCCGGTACTTTGGAAATCGGGGGATCCCCGGCCCGAGAGCATCGATCTCTCCCAAGAGCGCCGATCTATCCACACCCCATCCACACCCTCTCCCGCTCATCGCCCGGTTCTGGAAACGTAGAAATTGGGGTCCCCCCTCGGGAGGGGACGCTCGTCGCGGCGTGTGTCGGCAATGTTTCGGCTTAGCGCGGACCATGTTCGGCGTTGCGCTGGGCGCGTTCGGTTTACCGGAG
>CBIMJO010001357.1:0-3371 GCA_966244135.1 uncultured Actinocrispum sp.
ATGGTGTTCCACGGCCTGGTGGACGCGGACTCCGGCGCCTACTTCGACCAGGCCCGGCTGACACTGGCCGGTGTTTCCGACCCCGAGGCGCTCGGCGCGGCCTGGCAGCGCGTGGTGGACCGCACGGCGGTGTTGCGGAGCTCGGTGGTGTGGGAAGGCGTGGACGAGCCGCTTCTGCTGGTGCATGGGCAGGTCACGGTCCCGGCGTCGTACCACGACTGGCGTCATCTGTCCGATGTGGACCGCGACGGGGAGCTTTCGCGGGTGGCCGCGGCGGATCGGGCCGCCGCCAAGGACCTGACCAAGGCCCCGCTGATGCGGGTGAGCATCGCCGCGCTGCCGGACGATGCGGTGCTGCTCGTCTGGACCTTCCACCACGTCCTGCTGGACGGCTGGAGCCTGGGGCAGGTGTTCGCCGAGGTGTGCGAACAGTACGCGGCGATCGTGCACGACCGGGAGCCGCAACTGCCTGCCCGGCGGCCGTTCCGCGATTACCTGCAGTGGCTGGCCCAGCAGGACCGGTCCGCGGCCGAGCAGTACTGGCGAGGACTGCTGTCGGGATTCGAGTCACCCACCGTGCTGCCATTCGACCGGCCGTCGTTGGAGGCCCACCGCAGCGAGTCGTCCGAATCCGCGCACATCGAGCTGTCGGCGGAGCAGTCCGGACAGCTGCGGCAGATGGCCAAGCAGAACGGCTTGACCGTGAACACGGTCGTCCAGGGTGCGTGGGCGTTGCTCTTGTCCCGCTACAGCGGGGAACGGGATGTCGTCTTCGGTACCACGGTGTCCGGGCGCCCGGCCGAACTGACCGGAGTCGAGTCGATGGTCGGCATGTTCATCAACACGGTGCCGACTCGCGTCCGGGTCGATGACGCCCAGCAGCTGGTGCAGTGGTTGCGTGAGCTGCAGGCGCAGCAGGCCGAGTCCCGGCGGTTCGAGGCGGTGTCGCTGGCCGAGCTGCGGACCTGGAGCGACCTCGCGGCGGGCAACTCGCTGTTCGACAGCTCGGTCGTCTTCGAGAACTATCCGTTCGACGACACGGCCACCGCGGGCGCGGGCATCCGGGTGACCGGCGTGCAGGCGGTGGACACGACGAGCTTCCCGGTCAGCGTGCGCGCCCACCTCGACGATCGGCTCCACGTAGCCCTCTCCTACGACCCGAGGCTGTTCGACGCCGACACCGTCGAACGGATGGCAGCGCACTTGGGTGTGCTGCTGACCGGATTCGTCACCGACCCGGCCCGGTCCGTGTCCGGCTCGCCGATGCTGACCGAGTCCGAGCGGCACCAGGTGCTGGTGGAGTGGAACGGTTCCGCCCGTGACCTGCCCGCCGCGACCCTGCCGGATCTGTTCGAGGCGCAGGTTCGCCGGACACCCGACGCGATCGCGGTCACGTACGAGGGCAGCAGCGTCTCCTACGCGGAGCTCAACGCGCGAGCCAACCGCCTGGCCCACCGGTTGATCGAACTGGGTGCGGGCCCTGAGCGGTTCGTGGCGTTGGTCCTGCCGCGGTCGGTCGAGCTGATCGTGGCGATCATCGCGGTGCTCAAGGCGGGAGCGGCGTACCTGCCGTTGGATCCGGACCACCCGCCCGAGCGGACCAGGGCGATGCTCGATGACGTACAGCCTGTCGTCGTACTGGACAGTGCCGATGCCGTCGACGGCTATCCGGACACCGATCCGGCTCGGCAGCTGTCCCCGATGAACCCGGCGTACGTGATCTACACGTCCGGGTCGACCGGCGTCCCCAAGGGCGTGGTCGTCCCGCACAGCAATGTCACCCGCCTGTTCGAGGCCACCCGCGACTGGTTCTCCTTCGACGAGCACGACGTCTGGACGTTGTTCCACTCCGTGGCGTTCGACTTCTCGGTCTGGGAGATCTGGGGTCCGCTGCTGCACGGCGGCCGTCTGGTCGTCGTGCCCCAGGCTGTCTCCAGGTCACCGCGCGAGTTCCTGCAGTTGCTGGCCGACGAGCGGGTGACCGTGCTCAACCAGACGCCGTCGGCGTTCTACGAGCTGATGGACGCCCCCGAGCTCGATGCACTGCGGTACGTGATCTTCGGTGGGGACGCACTCGACATGCGGCGGCTGGGGGAGTGGTACAGCCGGCACGACGACTCCGCGCCGGTGCTGGTGAACATGTACGGGATCACCGAAACCACTGTGCACGTCACTTGCTCCGTGCTTACCGGGGAATCGGCCGGCACGATCGGCGTGGGTCTGCCCGACCTGAGGGTGTACGTGCTCGATCCCGGCCTGCGTCCGGTTCCGGCCGGGGTCGCGGGCGAGATGTACGTCGCCGGGGCAGGTCTGGCGCGTGGCTACCTCAAGCGCCCTGGCCTCACAGCGGACCGGTTCGTCGCCGACCCGTTCGGTGTGGCCGGTACCCGGATGTACCGCACCGGTGACCTCGCCCGGTGGAGCCGCGAAGGTGTGCTGGAGTACATCGGCCGCGCCGACCGGCAGGTCAAGATCCGCGGGTTCCGCATCGAACTCGGTGAGATCGAGACCACTCTGCTTGGGCTGCCCCAGATCGCCTCGGCCGTGGTGATCGCACGGCAGGATGGGACGGGCCTCACCAGGCTGGTGGCCTATGTCGTCCCGGCCGCCGAGGCCGATCTGCCGGGCACAGCGGAGTTCCGCGGCGCCCTGATGCGCACCCTGCCCGACTACATGGTGCCGTCGGCTTTTGTGCCGATCGCCGAGATCCCGGTGACACGTAACGGGAAACTGGACCGGCAGGCGCTGCGGACCCTGGACGCGGGCGCTGTGGTGAACGGCGGGTACCGGGCGCCCCGAACGGACGCCGAGCGGACGGTGGTGGCCATCTGGGCGGAGGTCCTGGGCATCGGGCAGGTGGGCGCGGAGGACAACTTCTTCGAGCTCGGCGGCGACTCGATCCTGAGCATTCGGGTCGCGTCCCGGTTACGCACGGCCTTCGGTGTCGAGGTGTCCCCGCGTGTCCTGTTCTCCTTGCCGACGCCCGCTTCGCTGGCGGCAGACCTGCCGGCGAACTCCGGCGGCCCCGTCGCACCGGTGATCCCGGCGGTGGACCGTACGCAAGCCCTGCCGTTGTCGTTCGCGCAGCAGCGGTTGTGGTTCCTCAACGAGTTCGATCCGGACAGTGCCGAGTACGTCACGGTCTTCGCGGTCCGCCTGCGAGGCCATCTGGACGTCGACGCCCTCGGCCGTGCGCTGAACTCGCTGATCGCCAGGCACGAATCGCTGCGCACCACCTTCGAATCGATCGACGGCAGCCCTCGGCAGGTCGTGCACCCGCCGGGCGAGATCGCTGTGTCCGTAATCGAAGCGCGAGACGAGACCGAACTCCGCGCGGTGATCGAGAACGACACCAGCCGCCCGTTCGATCT
>CBIMJO010001358.1:0-3370 GCA_966244135.1 uncultured Actinocrispum sp.
CCCATGGACATCGAGGAGTTCACCGGTCGCGCGGCCGCCCTGGAAACGCTGACCACGATCGACGATTCGGTCGGCACAGCGGTCGGTGTCACGGCCATCACCGGGATGGCCGGGGTGGGCAAGACCCGGCTGGCGATCCGGGCCGCGCACATGCTGGTGCGGCAGGACATGTTCGACGAGATCCAGCTGTGGACCGACCTGCAGGGGTTCGATCTGCACCAGCCGCCGCTCGATCCGGCGGTGGTGCTGGAGACGTTCCTGCGCACGCTGGGCATGTCCGCCGGGCAGATACCGAACGGGCTGGACTCACGCGGCACCGCCTTGCGCGACCGTCTCGCCGGTCGGCGAGCGCTCATCCTGTTGGACAACGCGGCGGATGAGAACCAGATCCGTCCGTTGCTGCCCGGCAGCCCGACCAACCACGTGCTCGTGACCAGCCGGCACACGTTGACCGGCCTGGACGGGGCCCGGCATCTTGAGCTGGAGGTGTTCACCGCCGAGGAAGCGATGGATCTGCTGATGCGGCTGGTGGGTCATCAGCGGATCGACGCCGATCCCGAGGCCGCCCTGCGGATCGCGGACCTCTGCGGTCGCCTGCCGCTGGCTTTGTCGATCGCGGCACGGCGCCTGGCCACCCGGCCGGCCTGGACGTTGGCGGCGATGGAGACCCGGCTGAAGGTCAACACGCTCGCGCAGCTCAGTTCCAGCAACCGCACGGTCGCCGTCGTGTTCAACCTGTCCTACCAGGCGCTGCCGGCGGCCGAGCAGCGCATGTTCCGGCTGCTGGGCGAACACCTCGCCGACGACATCGACGCTCACGCGGCCGCGGCGCTGGCGGATATGCCCGTGGCGCAGGCGGATCACGTCCTTGAACTGCTGCTGGACGAGCATCTGCTGATCCAGGCGACCCCTGGCCGTTACCGCATGCACGACTTGGTGCAGCTGTTCGCGAGCGATCAGGTGTCCGCCGCGGAGTCCGACGAGAGCCTCGACAGGCTGCTGGATCACTACCAGGCTGGTGCCGAGCAGGTGACCCGGATGCTGCACTCCACGGAGGCGCGCAGGCTGCCCGCCAAACCGGCAACCAGCACCTGGGCGCAACGGGTGATCACCACCCCGGCGGAGGCCACCAGGTGGCTTCAGGCCGAACATCGCAACCTCCTGGGGATCGCGCGGCATGCGGACACCGGGCCACACCAGGCATTGCCACCGTTGATCCGGCTGATCACCGTGCTCTACCGGCCGCTGACCAACCTCGGTTTGTCCAGCACCCACATCCAGCTCATCACGCTCGCCATCACCGCCGCCCGCCGGATCCGTGACCGCGCCGCCGAAGCACTGCTGCTCGAGGACCTCGGCACGGTCCACGGCCAGCACGGGCAACTGCCGGAAGCGATCGAGCACAACACCCAGGCGCTGGCCATCTGGCGGGAACTGGGTGACCAGACGGGCCAGGCCGGCTGCCTCACCGGCCTGGGCATCGCCTACTACCAGCAACACCGCTACGCCGAGGCCATCACCACACTGACCGCGGCCCTGCAACCCAGCCGAGACAGCGGGTACGCACTCGGCGAGGCGTCGATCCTGAACTTCCTCGGCCTGGTCCACCAGGGCATGGCAGAGTTCGACCAGGCGATCTCATGGCACGAACAGAGCATGCGGCGCTACCAGCAAGCCGGCAGCGAGCACGGCTGGGCCTTCGCCCTGGCCAACCTCGGCTGGGCCCACCAGCGCTCCGGCAACCCGCGCGCGGCGATCGACTGCCACGAACGCACTCTCCCCGTGTTCGCCCGGGTCTCCGACCGCTACAACGAAGCCGAGCAACACTGGGGCCTCGGGCAGGCCTGGTACGCGCTCAATGACTCCAGCCGGGCCCGCAAGCACTGGAACCAGGCCATCACCCTGCTGCGCGATGCCGAACTGATAACCCAGGAGGAGGCAACAACGTTGTTGCACCAACCTGTTCCGGACACCCCGGAGATCATCCGGCTGAACAGCTAGACCGCTGCTTACGTTGTGAGACCTGGGCGGCCTTCCTCGATGACGAACGTGCCGACCGTACGTGCGGCGTCGTTTCTGATGGTGACGTGGTCGACCGCGGTGAACGCGACATCGAGCCGGGTTTGGCTGACCTGGGCCCGGACGTAGCCGCGCAGATCGTTGTAGAACTTGATGTGCGGGTTGACGGCCTTGTGCGGGATCGAGGTCGATCCGCTTCCATTGCCGCCGGACGAGACCGACGACGTCACCAGTTCGGTGCCGATCACGGGGGAGTTCGGGTTGGTGTAGTCGGCTTTCAGGTTGCTGGCCCATGCCTTGTGGACGTCCCCGGTGAGCACGACGGGGTTGCGGACCCCACGTTGTACCCAGCCCTTCTGGATGCGGTCGCGGGCGGCCGGGTAGCCGTCCCACGCGTCCATCGCGGCGGCACCGTTCTCGTCCGCGCAGCGGGCGAAGAACACCTGCTGCCCGATGAAGTCCCAGGTCCCCAGATGCTGCCCGAGACCGTCGAGCAGCCAGGCCTCCTGGGGCATACCTGGCAGGCTGCGAGCCGGGTCACCGGCCGCGGGGCAGTATTTCCAGCCGTCGCCGCATGCCTGGTCGTTGCGGAACTGGCGGGTGTCGAGCATGTGAAACGTCGCCAGGGTGCCCCAGCGGATCCGCCGGTACAGCTGGAAATACGGCCCATTGGGACCAGGCCCGCGCAGCGGCATGTGCTCGTAGTACGCCTGATAGGCCTCCGCCCTGCGAATGTGGAACTCCGCGTCGGTCATCGCCGGGCTGTTGTCGGCGCGGTGGAACTCCGCGTAGTTGTTCTCCACCTCATGATCGTCAGGTACGACCAGCCAGGGCGCGGCCGCGTGGGCGGCCTGCAGGTCCACATCGGACTTGTACTGCCCGTACCGGCGCCGGTAGTCCTTGAGGTAGCGCAGTTCGTCCCCGAGATGCACCCGGCCGGGGTCCAGCGGCGGGCCGGGTTTCGGTGCGGTCTCGTAGATGTAGTCGCCCAGGTGGAGGATCAGATCGGGGCGTTCCTCGGCCATTCTCCGGTAGACCGTGTAGTAGCCCTCCTCGAAATGCGCGCACGAGGTGAACGCCATCAGCAGATCCCGGCCGGGAGTGCCGAGAGCCGGTGCGGTTCTGGTCCGCCCCACCGCAGACAGATGGCCCTCGGCGCGAAACCGGTAGAAGTACTCGGTGTCCGGTGCCAGACCGCGCACATCGACGTGTACCGAATGGGCTTTGGCGTAACTCGCGGTCACCGAACCGTCCGCCACCAGCGTGGCGAACGACTCGTCGGCGGCGACCTGCCACTGCACGGTGACATCCTGGTTGGGCATCCCGCCCTGGCCGTCGGCCTCGGTCGGCG
>CBIMJO010001359.1:0-3369 GCA_966244135.1 uncultured Actinocrispum sp.
GGTCGACGTGTCCCCGGAAGTCGGTGCCGAGCCTGCCCGCCAGCGGCCCGGTGCCCTTTGTGGACAGTTCCTGCCACATCGCCAGGTGCTTGTTGATCAGTGCCGCACGAGCCATATCCGCGGCCTGCCCGCCCTCACCGGCGTTGACACCGTTAGCACTGATCGACACCACGACGTAGCCGTGCCGAGCCAGTTCCTTGCCGACGTAGCCGAACCCGCGGTAGCTGGGCAGCGGCGGGGTGCCGGGCGCGCAGGGCCACCGGTCGAGCAGCCCGGCCGTACGCTGGATCGTGGCCTCAGCCTAGGCGCGCACGGCCGGGTCCTGGCTGGCGGCGGGACCGCTGAGCACCGGCAACGCGGCCATGTAGTCGTTGCCGGCCTGCCGGTCCGCGCAGGTCTCCCACTGGCCGTGGAGGAACACCACCAGCGGATGGCGGCCTTGCCGGACATTCGCCGGATACTGAACGGAAGCGGTGAGCTCGATGTCCGCGAGGCCGGTGCCGTCGGAGTTGTGAAACCCAGGCACCTGGAACGCGGTGTCCCCCAAGCTGTACTCAGCGGACACCACGCGCGCACTGTCCGGTGTGGACAGTGCCTGACCGGCCAGCGCGGCCGCGACAACGAGTTTGACCAGGATCATGCCGGACAACGTAGGGGCGAATTGTCAGGAACCTGTGTAGAGCCTGTCATCCCCTCGTTAGTCCAGCGGCGGTTCGTCGTCCGCCCACGGGTGCTCGGCCTCCAGCTGCGTGGCCAGCCGGAGCAGCATCGGTTCGCTGCCCAGCCCGCCGACGAACTGCACACCGAGCGGAAGGCCGGTCACAGTGCGGTGCAACGGCAGGGAGATCGCCGGACGGCCGGTGATGTTCGCCAGCTGCGTGTAGGGAACGGGCGCCAGGTTCGCGATGACCGTTTCCTTCCACACGCTGGTCTTCGCGAACGGACCGACCAGGCCCGCGCCGAGCAGCACGGTGCCGACGTTGCGTACGAGCGCGGGCGGGTCCAGCTCGCCGATCTTCACCGGCGGCCCGGCCAGCGTCGGGGTGAGCAGCAGGTCGTAGGTCTCGTGGAACGCGGCCAGATCGCGGGCGTAGGTGTTCCACCTGTTGTGCAGCTCGATGTACTCGGTGGCGCGCATGGACTGCGCCGACGCGGCCAGCAGGCGGGTGTCCAGCTCGAACTCCTTCGGCCCCGCACCGACGTTCTTGCGGATCTCGGCCATGGTCGCCGCGGCCTGGGCCGCCCACAGCGCGAGGAAGTCGGCGGCCAGCGCGCGCCCGTCCACCGGCATGTCGACCGGGGTCACGTCGTGGCCGAGCTTGGTGAGCATCGCCGCGGCCGCGTCCACGGCCTTGACCGCCTCCGGATGCACGGGCTTGCCGAGCGGCGAGTCGGTCAGGAAACCGATCCGCAGCTTGCCCGGTTCCTGCTGGGCCAGTTCGGCGTACGAGGCGTCCGGGCGGGCGGGCAGGTACGGGCCGCCGAGGTCGGGCCGCCAGGTCAGGACGTCCAGCATCGTCGCGGTGTCCCGGACGGACCGCGAGATCACGCCGTCGGTCGCCGCGCCGTGGATGCTCTCCGCGCGGTCCGGACCCGCGGGTACCAGGCCACGGCCCGGTTTGAGGCCGACCAGGCCACAGCACGCGGCCGGGATGCGGATCGAGCCACCGCCGTCGCTCGCCCCCGCCACCGGGACGACGCCCGCCGCGACCGCCGCCCCAGCGCCGCCGGACGAACCGCCCGGGGTGTGGTCGGTGTTCCACGGATTGCGGGTCGGCCCGGTCGCGTCCGACTCGGTGACCGCCTTGGTGCCGAACTCCGGTGTGGCCGTCTTGCCGAAGATGACCAGGCCCGCGTCCAGCCAGCGCTCGACCACCACGGCGTCCTGCTCCGCCGGATGACGGCTCAGCGACCGTGACCCGCTGCCGGTCGGCAGGCCCTTGTAGTGCTGGCCCAGGTCCTTGATCAGGAACGGCACCCCGGCGAACGGGCCGGACAGCTCCTGGGCGGCCCGTTCGCGGGCGATGTCGTACATCGGCCGCACGATCGCGTTCAGCCGCCCGTTGACCTGCTCGGCCCGCGCGATGGCGGTCTCCAGCAGCTCGGACGGGCTCACCTCGCCCTTCGCCACCAGCTCGGCCAGGCCCACGGCGTCGAACCGCCGGTACTCGCGGTAGTCCATTACCGGACAGTAGGCCATGGGTTCGCCCATTCGTACCCGTCAAGTTTCCGGATAACGAAATCGTTGCGATCCCAGACCTCGCCATGATCCACACGTCCTTGAGGGGGACAGGGGAATGAGCGAGGGGAAGAAAGGATGTTCCGCAAGGCAACTCTCACCCTGGCCACCCTGGTGGCCATGGTCTTCATCGTGCCGATCAGCGCGTCGGCAGCATCCCCGTACTGCGGGATCACGTGGGGCTCGCTGGAGAAGTTCGTCTCCGGCACCCAGACAGCAGAACTCACCGACATCCGCGCCGGCCGGCACGACTGCTACGACCGGCTCGTCTTCGATTTCCGTGGGAACGTCAACGGCTACCGCGTCGGCTACGTCGACCGCGTGACCGAGGACCCCACCGGCAACCCGGTCCCGCTGCGCGGCGGTGCCCGGCTCGCCATCACCGTGCAGGCTCCCGCGTACGACTCGTCCGGGAACCTCACCTACCACTTCACCAACCGCGCGGAACTGGTGAACGTCACCGGTTTCCAGACATTCCGGCAGGTCGCCTGGGCGGGGTCGTTCGAGGGGTACACCTCCGTCGGGCTCGGCGTCCGCGCACGGCTGCCGTTCCGGGTGTTCACGCTGCCCGGGCGGGTCGTCGTGGACGTGGCCCACTTCTGGTGATGGCCGAGGCGTGGCGCGGGTTCCCGCGCCACGCTCGTCATGGCTTCAGGTCGGCGCGGGCCTGTCCGGTGTCCGGGTCGAACGGGAACGACACATGCTGGTGGATCATCAGCCACTCGCCGCCGCGGCGGTGGAAGACACGGGTTCCGCGGGACCAGCTTTCGGCTCCGTCGTGGGACATCCGGTTGAGTCCCCAGGCGACCGCGATGTCCTCGCGGACCAGGACCTTCAGGTCGGGCACGGTCCAGGTCACCGCGCCGTCGGCCTTTTCCAGGCCGTAGCGGCAGTGTTCGCGGACCTCGGCGACGCTCTCGACCTGGAGCGGTGCTTCGTGTTCGTAGGACACGACGTCCTCGGCGATGTGCGCCATCATCCCGTCGAGATCCCTGCGGGCCGTGCCTTCGTACCAATCCTCATGCAGGGCACGGATTTCCTCGTCGCCCGGGGTCTGCTGCGGGAACGAGTGGTGTTCGTGGGCGATCAGCCAGCCGCCGTTCTCCTTGCGCAGGCCCAAAGTCAGGCGG
>CBIMJO010001360.1:0-3367 GCA_966244135.1 uncultured Actinocrispum sp.
GTGTGGGGGTGGGTCATGGTGAGGTCCGGCGGGGGTGGCGGAGGGTGTGGGTGAGAGCTAGGGCGGCTGCGGCGGTGAGGGCGGTGAGGAGGATCAGGGGCCAGGGGGTTGTGTCTTGTGGGGCGGTTCCGCCGTAGCCCGCCTCGATGGGGCCGGACGGCACCACTTCGGCGCCCTTGGCGTCCTGGCGGGCGACGGCCGTGAGGGTTCCGTTGCGTTCCAGCACCAGCACTGTGTAGACGGCTCCCGCGTCGAGGTTCACCGGCAGCTCTGTGGGGGCTGCTTGTTTGGGGGTGAGTTTGAGGGTTGTGGTGCCCGCGGCGAGGGTTTGGTAAGGGCTGGGGTCGGCGAATGCGGCGTTCGTGATGACGGGACTGCCGTCGCGGGTGATGTCCATGGCGCCGGTGGTGGGTGCCGCGTTGATGGCGCGCATCCTGGCCTGGCCGGCCGGCGGCAGGCTGATGTCGTCGTTGAGGACCTTCAGCGACAGCGCGGCGAACTTGCCGAGGCCCGCGACGGTGTACGCCTGGCCGTCGGCACCCTCGAGGGATGCGGAGATCACCGGTTTGCTGGCCGGGTCGGCACCGGCGGGACGCATCGAGATCGTGTACGTGCCCGCTTCAATTCGTTGGTAGCCCGACATGTCGCCGTAGGCCACGCCGTTCAGCTTGATCGACCAGTCCGGGCGCCCGAAGGTCGTCACGGTGACGTCGACCGCTGGGGTATCGGGAGACAGGTGGGCCAAGCGCAGGTAGCACCCGCCCGCGGCGGCATGCGCGGGCAACGGCGCCGCCAGCAGCACGAGCGCGGCGCAGAGCACGGTCCGGACCATGGTCGATCCTCCTAGTTCGCGGCCTGAGCGGGCAGCAGCGGGATGCGCCAGCCGATCACGGCGCCATCGGAAGTGAGCCGCACGGCCGAAGGCGCGTACGGCGGAAGCTGAGCCCGGAGCCAGTCAACGAGATCGTCACCGGCCGGGCGGCCATCCACAGCGGACACAACGACAATGCGGTCGGGCAGGGCGGAACCCGCCTCGGGCGCGGGCTTCCCGGTCCACGACACCGAAACCTCGTGATCCCGGCACAACTGGGCCAGCACGGTCATCGCGACCAGATCGACCCGCCCCTCCTGCAACGCCGACTGAACCTCAGCAGAGGCATGCAACCGGACGTTGTTCGCGAGCTGACGCCCAGCCCCGGCCCGGGAAGCCGACGAGAGGTACTCGACGGGCACCGGCAGAACCACCGGAAAACCGAACCGGGCCACCTCGACCCCGGACCCGGTACCCACAGCGGGAGCGGGAAAACCCGGCCGGTCCCGCACCACATCGGACCACACCCCCGAAGGAACGGCGACCCGCACATCCCGATCCAGTGCGGCCGTCATCCACGAGGAAAGTCCACTGTGGTCAGAAGGCGCCGACGTGGGCACCCACAACACGGTGGCCATCGAACCCGCGACAGCCGTCCCCGGAACCAGCCACAACACCGGTCGCGACACAGCCTCATCAACAGCGGCGGCAACAAGAACAGCGGCTCCGGCCACAAGCGCTGGAACCAGAACCGAAGCATCCAGGAACCCCGCAAGCAGCGCCCCGGCCAACACGCCGGCAGCCACCGGCCGAGCCCACCTGACGATCAGCCCGCCGACAACCGCCACGGCGACAATGCCCAGAAGCGCATACCGTTGACCCGCCGAAAGAACCCCACCAGAAACAAACCCGCTGCGCCACAAGAAATAGCCGAGCCCGGCAGTCGCCAGAACAGCGCCGCCGGCAAGACGCCACCGGTGCGAAATGGCGAACCACACCGCCAACCCGGCCCCGATGGGCACAAGAAGCGCAGGTGCTGTGGTCAAAGCCAGCAATGCCAGACCCGCGGTCAAGGACACCGAGAACGCCCGCGGCCGAGGCAAAGCCGCCAAACCGGCAGCGGCGGTCAGCGAAGCCCAAGCCGCGCCCAGCAAACCGGGACCCACGCCAGTCAAGGCAGTCACGGCCACCCCGCTGACGGCGAGCATTCCCAAAGCAATCGCCGAGACCCACACCCGGATCCGCAACAACCGCATGACCAGAACAACGCCGAGCAGCATGACCACCACGGCGACCACGGAAAGCTCACGCGCGCCAGTCAATGTGCTGGCATACCGATGAAAAGCCCCGGTCACTCCTGCGTACGCGGAAAGCTGCCACGAAGCGAAAGCCAACGGTGCGCCGACTGAGGGCCCACCGATCCCGGACGAAGCGGCATAAGCGGCATCCACAAGCGACGGCTCAACCCCGGCAGCCGGGACGCGGACAAGCGAGAGAACCACCCGAGCCGCAACAAGCCCACCGGCGACAACCACCAGAACCCACTGGATCAAATGAACCCGCGGTCGAGCCGCCCGGAACTGAACCCACTCGTGCTGAGGCGAGCGCCGCAGCACAGACAACGCGACCCAAGCATCAACAACACGCAAGAACGGAAAGACCAGACCAGGAAACAAATACCGAGGCTTTCGCTGTCGCAAAGCAACCGCAACGGTGACGCCGTAATCGGCGGCCACCAAGCCTAAAGAGACCAGCAGCAGCCAAGGCGAGATCAAAGCCAGCACCAGCAAAGCCGGAGCCAAAGCCACCAGCAAGGCACGCCGAACGACCAGGAAGGACGCGGCCCATGAACGGATCTGCGCCCAGTGCTCGCCGAAACGCCCCGCCTGAGCCGGGAACATCCGGGCCGTGGGACAGAAGACCACCCGCCCCAGGCCCTTCGAGAAAATCTCGTGCACCGCACCGAAGTCGTCGAGTGCGACCTCTCGCAGAACACTGCTCCGGTAGATCCGCGCCACCCCGGGAACCGGCACCGACCGTGACCGCGAAGGCCCCCATTCGGCCAAAGCGTACATCCGGGACCGATACGCCCCCAGAACTCCCTTGCACGGCAGCGAAGTACGCCCATCCACGGCGGCGACCGAGGGATCGGCGAACAAGGCCATCGCCTGCTCGAGGTAGTGCAGGTCCACCGATGTGTCCGCGTCGATCAGCAACACGAACTCGAACCGGTCCAGCAGCCGGAAGGCCTCCAGCCCGGCGACGAACGAACCGGTCCGCCCCAACGGCCGCATGGTCTCCGCGAGCTGCACACCGCACTGCTCGGCGAGATCCACGGTCCGGTCCGAGGATACGTCCGACACAAGGAAAACACAGTCGAGCGGGACCATGTGCGCCGCGGTCTCGACAGCCGCCTTGATCCGGTCCTCGCGGTTGTGCGCGACGATGAGAACCGCCACGTCCCAGGCGGCCGGCCACACCGCCATCGCCCGGTCCACGCACCCACTGTGCAGGACGGTCACGCATCTGTACTCATACAGATGCAGTAGGCCGTCC